>JACIWP010000027.1:3523-17416 GCA_014360855.1 Anaerolineae bacterium | reverse complement strand
ATGATGCCGCGGTCCTCGGCCTCGGTGAGGGGCTGGGGCCGCCGGCGGTAATAGTTCTTGAGCGTCAGCACCACGTCCGCGTCGCTCAGGTCGCGCACGGTGATGGCCGGCACCTGCAGGGCGCGGGCGGCCTGCAGGATTTTATTCTGCCCCACCCCGTAGCCGTAGACCCGCAGGGTGCTGAGCTGGTCCGGCGTCCGCTCCGCCAACCGCTCCGCCGGGCGTTCAAACCCCCGCTCGATGGTGCGCTCGAACCCGCGCGACATGCGGCCGCCCTGCTGTTGCTCCATCAAAGGGGGCACATGCGAGGTGATCTCGGCATGGATCTGCCCGGATTCATCCCGATAGCGTACTTCGGTGGTCACCTTCTGGCCGCGCAGGATGGCATCCACCGATTTGGCCACGTCGTGGTGGATAATGAGGTGCTGCCAGTCCTTGATCTCGATGAGCACGTCGAAGGTGGGGGGAGCCTTGCGCTCCAGCACCGACTTCTGGGTGCCGCGCCGGCGGGCTTCCTCATCGCTCAAGGTCACGCTCTGGATGCCGCCCACCAGGTCCGCCAGGGTGGGGTTCATCATCAGGTTGTCCAGCGTGCGGCCGTGTGCGGTGGCCACCAACTGCACGCCGCGCTCGGCGATGGTGCGCGCCGCCAGCGCCTCCAGCTCGCGACCGATCTCGTCAATGATGATGACCTCGGGCATGTGGTTCTCCACTGCCTCGATCATCACCTCATGCTGGAAGGCCGGCGTGGCCACCTGCATGCGGCGCGCCCGCCCGATGGCCGGATGGGGGATATCCCCATCCCCGCCGATCTCGTTGGAGGTGTCCACGATGACCACCCGCTTGGTCTCGGCAAGGACACGCGCCACTTCCCGAAGCATGGTGGTCTTGCCCACGCCCGGCTTGCCCAGGAGCAGGATGCTCTTGCCCGACTCGACGATGTCGCGGATGATGTCAATGGTACCGTACACCGCCCGGCCAACGCGGCAGGTCAGGCCGACGATGCGCCCCTTGCGGTTGCGGATGGCGGAGATGCGGTGCAGGGTGCGCTCGATGCCGGCGCGGTTGTCCTCGCCGAAGTCGCCCACCCGGGCGATGACGTACTCCAAATCCTCGGCCGTGACCTCCCGATCGCGCAGGGCCACCTCATGGGTGAGGTAGCGGGCTTCCGGGCGCCGGCCCAGGTCCATCACCACTTCCAGCAGTTCGTCGGCGCGGTTGGCGTCCCGGACGGCTTGGGCGATGTCCGGAGGGAGCACCGCCAGCAGGGCGTCCAGGTCGTCGGTAATCTTCATTTCCGTGTTTCGCATGCGGGTCAGCAGATGTTCTTTCAGTTCTGCCGTCCTTTCTTCTTCTGTGATTCCTGTCATGGTGTTCATCATGTATCGTGTGTGTGATCCTCTTCTGTCTCAGTGTAATTCTAGATGTATCTTCGCCCGAGACTGCGCCGGCGGGATGTAAGCCGGCTCACGCATGGGGCAGGGCCGTCGGCGCGACGGATACCTCGGCGCGCGGCTCCGCGCGCGCCGTATGTGCCGCCGCCGGCACATAGACCCTCCCCAACGTCGAGAAAACGGCCAGTTCCCGGCGGTCGAATTCGACGAAGCCGCGGGCCAGCAGGGCCGGCTTCAGGAATCCCTGATACGTGCGCACTGGACAGTACACCGGCCGGCACGGCCCCCGCGCCAGGAGCAGAAGGCTGGCATCCACCAGCGCCTGCGCCCAGGCCGCGGCCTCCGGATGCAGGGCCAGCTCCAGCCAATAGCCCAGTTTGCCCCGCATGATCTGCGCGTGTCCCAGGAGTTCGCCGGCCTGCTCGAGGACATAGCCCTCGGCGCCGGCAATCTCCCACTCGAGGCCGCCGGTGCGCCCGTTGTTATTGCGCGACCAGGCGCCTTCGACCTGCTTCACGCCCATGGGCAGGAGGGCGCCGTACAGCCGCTGGAGCGCCCAACCGTCCTGTTCGCGCTGGGGGCGGAGCGCCGGCGGACTGCCGGTCGGCAGGGCCACCTCCCGATTGACCAGGATATCCTCCCGGGCAAAGATGATGAAGCCGGCGTTCAGGAACGGGATGGCATCCTGCGATTCCGCCGGCAGGCTGGCGAAAATACGCTCGATGCCCCACTGCCCGGCGTCCAGGCAGGCGGCGGTGAGGAGTTGGGTCCACAGCTCCGCGGCCGCCGGCGAGTGCCCCAGCGCAGGAGCGATAAAGGCCACATCGGCCAGCCGCCAATCATGCGGCCGACAGCGAAGCTGTACAAAGCCCACTCCCTCTCCCAGCTCCGCCTCCCTACGCGCCACATACGTGTGCGCCGAGGGACAGGTGAATGCCAGCGGTGCGCGCAGGGCCGTCCGCAGGGGGTCCTGCGGCTGGATCAGGCTCCGCTTGGGGTCCAGGGGAATGCCCTCGGACTGGAGGCGGGCCAGCGCCGGCAAATCCATCAGCCCCAACGGCCGAATCAAGACTCTCATCCTCCCGGGACAACCGCTGTCCTCACTGCTACAGCAAGCGCGTCTCAATTCGGGCGAATTTACCTATATTATACGGTAAAGGAGCGAGAAACACAAATAAAATATGGCCCAAACCGCCCGAAATCTCACGAAAACAGCGCAAATCATATCATGGACCAAGGCGCTGGACCTGCGGCAGGAGGGCGCGAGCGCCGGCCGGCAGTCCCACCGCCGGCCAGTTGATGGTCAGCACCGCGCCGGCGGGCTGTGCGGTAAAGCACTCGGACCGCGGGCCGAAGCCGGCCGCCAGCGCCACAAAGCAATAGCGCCGGTCGGCGGGTAGAGAAGCGGTGAAATGCCAGCTCCCGCCGCGCGCCGGCGCCACCACCAGTCCGCCGCCCTGCTCCATGAACCACATGCGCGCGTCCTCCAGCGCCGGCTCCCCTTCATCCCAGACGCCGTTCCCATTCCCATCACCGAAGAGCGTCTGCACCGTGAAGGAAAGCGCGACCTGGCCAGCGGCCGGCGTCGCGGTCGGTGTGGGTGTGGGGGTGGGTGAGGGCGTCGCCGTCGGCGTGGGCGTGCGCGTGGGGGTCGGCGTCGGGGTGGGAAATGAGAGGGTGACCGTCAGCGGCTGGTCCGGCGAGAGATTGCCGGCGGCGTCGGTCAGCCGGGCATAGAGCGTGTACGTGCCGGCGGCCGGCGGCAGTTCCCAGCTCACGGTGCTCTGGGGATACGTGACAGCAATGGGATAGCCAGTGATCATGACCCGGTCGAAGTAGAGGTCGGCGATGCCGGCGAAGGCCACCCGGAACTCCAGCCCACTGGTGCCCGGCGACGAGCTTCCCGGCTGTGGGTACCAGAAGTCCACGGCGAATTCCCGATAGACCCCGGCCTGACGGAAATCAATGCCGCGCACGGGGCGGATGCCCAGCAAGGTCGCGCCGGCATTGTCCACCACATCCAGCACGGCAATGGGCCGCGTGTCCGTGATGACGTCGGTTTTCAGGCGGAAGAGGGCGCGGTAGGCGCGGAAGGCCGGCAGGGCCTTCGTGTATGGTCCGAACCAGGCGCCGGCCCGATCCTCGCCGGCGCGCCCCAGCCAGGCCTGGCCGTTCCAGGCCGCGCTGTCGGACACGACGATACCCGTGCCGCTCTCATGGTACAGCGATTCCCCCTCCCATATCCAGCCGTTGCTGAGCAGAAGGCCAACAGAGCCGCCGGCGTCGGGCGCGCTCAGGCTCACCGTAATGGGGATCGTGGTGGTGAAAGCCTGCGCCGGGGCAGTCACGAGGCCCGCCGGCGCCTGGCGGTCAATGCCAAAAGTGAGGGCGCTCAGCATGGACTGCCGGCCGGCGGCGTCCCAGGCCGTGCCCAGGATGCTGACGCCGCCGGCGGCCAGCGGCTGATCGGGGAGGGAAGCGATATCCCAGAGATAGTACCAGCCACTGCCGGCCGGCACGGCCATCCCCAGCGGATATTCGAGGAAGTTCCCTTCGGCATCGCGCAGGCGCGCCGCCAGCTCGACGCCGGCGGCGTCCCCATCCGCGTCGCTGGTATTGACCCGCAGAAGGACGCGGTCGGCGTTCGTGTGAAAGCCGTGCCGGGGCTCCACCACCGCGCCCACCGGCAGGGCCGGCGAGGGCGCGGCATTGGCCGGCAGTTCCAGGGTGACCCCGCTGTAATAATGCAGGAGCATCTGGGCATAGTTCCAGCCGTACCAGGCGGCCCAGCGCCGGCTCCCCACCTGCGACATCCCCCGGCCGTGACCGTTGCGCACCTCGCCGAAGCAGACCGGGTCATCCACCGAGCGCAGGTACGGAAAGTTCGGATCAGGGCTGGAGACAGCGCCGCGCGGCAGGGTGGGACTGCCGTTCTGGGCGCTGTATTCCGCCAGGATGACATTTCCCTCATATGCCAGGTACTGCCCGGTGGTCGCTTCTGCCGCGGCATTGGAGGCGGGATAGGTGTCCGGTCCCATGACCTGATACTCGGTCCAGTCAGTGACATCGAAATCCCAAGAAGTGTGGCGCAGGACGAACCACCAGGCATAGGTGCGGGCGGAGACCGCCTGCGCTTTGAGCGCCTCCGCCGGCCAGGAATCCGGCATCTCATACGGCACCACGCGCTTCACATATTCCTCGAAGGGAAATACATCCACCTGTCCGGGCGGCACATTGGAACGGTAATAGTTCTCGGAGCTGTGCTTGACCCGGATGGTGGCCGGCGGAGTGAGCTGGCCGGCGGAGCGCACATCGGATTCCGCAGGGGTCTCCACCGGGGAGAGTGTGGAAAGCATGACATCGGCGCCGCCCCCCCATGACCATACCCATACCCCGTCCGGCCGCCAGAAGGCCAGCCGGCTCCCGTCCGGCGACCAGATGGGGTGCTGGCCGGCGGTCAGCCGCTCTTCTTCTCCGGTCGCGGCATCCACGAAGAAAATATCCCCGATCTCTCCTGTGCCAGGCGGGATACGGGCATAGGCGAAGCGCCGACCATCCGGATGCCAGCTCGGCCGGCTGAGGAACCAGCGCTCGCCCTGGAACAAGGGACGCCGTCCCTCAGGCCCCACCAGCCAGAGGGCCGCCGATGGGCCGGCGTCCACCTCCACCTGCAGGCGGTATTCCCCCGCCGGCGCGGGAATATCCCAGAGCGGGGCCGCCTCGGTATGGACGGCCAGTTCGCCCCACCGCATGCTCTTCCCCTCCTGCACCTTGCCGCTTGCCAGCGAGAGCGTCATCTCCTGCCAGGTATCGCCCCGCCGATGGGAGAGGAAGGTGAGATGCCGGCCGTCCTCCGTAAGGCGCGGCCGGACGCCGTTATCGGTCAGGCGGCGGGCCGGCGAGCCGTCCAGCGGCACCAGCCACAGCTCCTGACGCTGGAGCGCCTTCCCATCAGCCAGAGGGACCATTCCCCCGGGCCGGCCCACGATGAGCGCCGAGCCGTCCGGGAGCCACAGCTCCGGGGTATAACCGGCCGGCGCAAGGCGGACCGGTGTGCTGACGCTCCTCACAGGGTGCGCGAGGGAAAGCAGTATCAGCAGGGCGCCGGCGAACGCGGCGGCTCGCACCTGATAGACCCAGCCTGGCTTCCGTGTCGAGACCACAGTTTTCTCGCTCCTCACAGCGTCCGGTATATGGTAGCGGATAACGGCGTATACGTCAAGGCCGGCCTCTGACCCCGCTCAGGTGACGGCTACCGGGTCCATGCCCTTGCCGGCCGTTACTTGGCGAACGGCCCCTGCTGTTGTAAAATAGACGTGGGGATAATGAGGAAAGTCGCGGAATAAGGAGATAATGGACATCATGCCGACAACGCCGCCCATCGTATTGGAAGAGGACAAGCACTGGTGGTTTGCCACCCGCACCCGGGCGCTGTACAGCGTGCTGGACCCGGTGCTCCCGCCGTACCGGGAGGGCCGGCGCGTGCTGGATGTGGGGTGTGGGGCCGGCAATATGTTCCACCACCTGGCCCGCTACGGCGAGGTGGAGGGCATTGACAACAACCCGAAGCCGTTGGCGGTGGCCCGTGCGCGCGGCTATCAGGTGGTGGAGGGACGCGGCGAATCCATGCCCTTTGAGGACAACCGCTTTGACCTGGTCGCCGCGCTGGATGTGGTCGAACATGTCCCGGATGACCTGGCCATGCTCCGGGAGTGCCGGCGGGTCTGCAAGCCGGGCGGATATTTCGTCACGACGGTGCCGGCCTTTCAATGGCTGTGGAGCCATAACGATGAGATTAACCAGCACCAGCGGCGTTATTCCAAGCGCCAGCTCGGCGAGCGCCTGGAGCAGGCCGGCTTCGCCGTACGCCGCATGACCTTCGCCTATTTCAGCGTGTTCCCGATGGCCGCGGCGCTGATCCTGCTGCGTCGGATGATGAACCAGAAGCCGGCGCTGGCCGCGCCCACCACGGATCAGGACGCCTATCAGGTCGAGATGGAGCCGGTTTCGCCCTGGCTGAATGCCCTCCTGAACGGCATCGGGGGGGTCGAGGCCTGGTTCCTGCGAGGGGTGAACCTGCCTTTTGGCACCACCATCATCGCCCTGGCGCAGAAACCCGCCGGCTGAACGCCATGGCCTCACCATGAGGAGGTGAAAAATGGCTGAGAAAGAGACGACCCGCAAGAAACCGGAGGAGTTCTCCTTCACCGATTGGCTGGTGGAAGGCATCGAGGGTATCACGGCGAAGGGCAAATCGGCGGCCTTCCTGCCGCAGGAGTTCCGCTCCCATGTGAAGGCCGCCAACCGGGAGGCGCTCCTGGCCCTGCGCAGTCTCCTCGACAAAGCCATCGAGTGGTTCGAAGAGGAAGAGAAGGCCGAGAAAAAGGTCACCAAGATTAAGGTGGAGTAGCCGGCCCTAGGGCCGCGGTGCCACCGCGATCGTCGTCTCATTGCGGTAGTAGACCTGGCCCGGCCGACCGCCGGCGCGCCGGCGCACGTGCCGGCATAAGGTGTAGTCCACCAGCACCTGGGTGTCCTGCCGCGCGCGGGAATAATACGCCGCCAGCTCCGCGGCGCGCTGGATGGCGGCCGGCGTGGGCGTCCGGCCGGCGGTGCGCAGTACCACGTGCGCGCCGGGCACACCCCGCGCGTGAAACCACAGGTCATCCCCGCGCGCCAGCGTGAAGGTCAGGTAATCGTTCTGCCGGCTGTTGCGCCCCACCAGTATTTGGAACCCATCCGGGCCTTCCATGGTGAGAGGCGCCGCCGGCGCAGGTTTGGCACGCGGCTTCTTGGCCGGCGCAGGTACATACCCCCACTGCACCAGCTCTTGCTCTAATGCATCCAGCTCCGCGCGGCTGGCGGCCAGCTCCACATCCAGGCGTAACTGCTCCAGGAAAGCCAGCTCCCCTTCCACTTCCTCGAGAAGCGCCGGCACGGCTTCTGCCGCACGCTTGGCCTTGCGGTAGCGCTCGAAATAGCGCTCGGCGTTCTCCGCCGGCGAAAGCACCGGGTCCAGCGCGATGCGGCGCACCTCACCCTCCCCCAGCTCCACCTCCAGGGTATCCTGCGCGGGGCGCATTTGCCAGCCGAAGGCCAGGATATATTCGCCGGCCTGGCGCAGTGCCTCGATCTCCTCCGGCGGCACCATCTGCTCGAGGAGCTGGCACCGCCGGCGCTCCAGCCGGCCTGCGCTATCCTCCAGCATCTTCCACAGCCGCTGGCGCGCCGCGCGGTACGGATCGCGCGCCTGTTGTTGGGCGTCCTCCAGCCAGCGCTCCAGCGCCAGGCTGATGGACGGGGCCGGCTCCCAGCGAGCGCAGTGGGTCAAGGGGTAGGGCGCGAAACAGCTTGCCGGCGCGTCCTCTGCCGCGGAATCATAGCCCAGCGACGGCCGCCAGTCCCCGCTGGCAAGGGGTGCCAGCAGTGCAGAGAAGGATGCGAGGAACGCGGCCGGCTCCGCCACTTCCCCACAGAGGATGTCGGCCCTGCCCCAGGCGCGAAAGCACAGCTCCCGCGCCAGCAGGGGGCTGACGCCCTGGATGGATTCCACCAGCGCTTTCCACGCCGGCGTACTGCCGGCCCGCCCCTGCAGGATGGACGCCGCGTCCTGCGCGGTGAGCTGGTCGGGGGGCAGTTTGGCCTGCGCCGGCGGGGGGACATACGGCAGGCGGGGCAGGAGCTGACGGTAGCGGTTCACCTCCGGGCCAATGCGTTTGATGCATTCCAGAATGGTCCCGGACGTATCCAGCAGGAGGATATTACTGTGCCGGCCCATGCACTCCAGCACCAGCAGGCTCTCGCCCTCCTGGGGATGGCGAAAGCGCAGATGCACGATGCGCTCGAAAGCCGGCTGTGTCACCTCCATCAGCCGGCCGCCCCGCAGACGCTTGCGCAGGAGCAGTATTAAGGGCGGCGGCGCTTCCAGGCCCCGCCGGAGCTGGACGCTGGAGATATGGATGCGCGCCCACTGTGGGTGGGCGCTGAGCAGAAGATAGTGCCGGCGGCCGCCGGCGTATACCTCCAGCCCCACGCTGAGCTCGTCCACGGCCAGCACATCCTGGACCCGTCCGCCCAGCAGACAGCCGCGTATCTCCTCGGTCAGTGCGCTCAGCGCCAGCGCATCCACGGACATCGCTTTACCAGTCCAGCTCCAGCTTCTTGCGGAATGTCTCCAGGGTATCGGCGCGCCGCACCCGGATGCGCGACAGGGTGAAGAGGCCGTCGCTGGAGTGGGTGGCACCCTGTTCCGCCGTCACCGCGCACCAATAGTGGGCGGAGCGCAGGACGTCTATGACATGCTGGTCATAGCCGCCGGAAGGATAGGAGAAGGTGCGCACCGGCGCCGGCAGATGGGCCTCCAGCGTCTGCTTCGGCCCCAGGATCTGCCACACCAGGAAGTCGTAGGACCTGCGGCGCAGATCGGGGTGATCGCGGCTGTGCGCGCCGAACTCTATGCCGGCGGCATACATTTCCTCGATCTGCGGCCAGGTCAGATACGGCGTCAGGCCGCGATCGACAAAATCGGTAATGACGTACACCGTCGCCGTGAAGCCGTAGGCCCGCAGGAGGGGGAACGCATTGGTATAGATATCGCGATAGCCGTCGTCAAAGGTGATGATGACCGGTTTCGCCGGCAGGGACGTCCCCAACGTCAGATGGTACACCAGGTCCACGGTGGAGATGGATTGATAGCCGGCGTCGCGCAGGTGGCGCAACTGCTCCTCGAAGCGCGCCGGCGAGACCGAGAGATCGCGCTCGACCGCTTTGGCGCCGGCCGGCGGGTCCGCGATGTGATGGTACATCAGTATCGGCACGCGCGCCGTGCGATGCACGCCGTCCGGCGTGGGCTGGGGCGTCGGGGTGCTGGTGGGAGTTGCCGTCGGTGTGGCCGTGCAGGTCGCTGTGGGCGTCGGCGTGGCGGTGGCTGTCTCCGTGCTGGTCGGCGTGGAGGTCACCGTCGGCGTTCTGGTCGCGGTGGCTGTGCGGGTGGGGCTGGCGGTGATGGTCGGCGTTGGCGTGGGGGTGGCGGTGGGGGCCAGAAGGTACGGCAGGGGGAAGCTGGCCCGCCCCTGCCGGCCGGCGCCGGCCAGCAGAGCCGCGCTCAGCAGGATGCCGGCCGCGATGACACTGCCGCGCACCGCCGGGATAGCCGGCGAAAGCGGTCGGCATCCCAGCCGGCCCTTTAGCCATCGTCTAATATTTCGCACTGCCCGAACCGCGCGCTCTCCCCTCATATCCCTGATACTGCCTCATGTGCGGCGTGCGTCGGCTCCGCCCCGTCCTCGGCCAGCAGGCCGATGGCCAGCAGGGCGGCAATGAAGCCGACATAGTTCTCGTTGAAAAAGCGGGAGAAAAAGGCGTAGACGAACAGCAGGATGGCCGTGTGCAGGGCGATGCCGGCCGGGCCGTGCGCCTGCTTGACCTGCCGCCACAGCAGGAGGACCAGCAGGGGCGCGCAGGTCAGCAACTGCGGTATCCAGAAGGGGAAGTAGCTCAGCCGGCTTTCCACGAACCCCAGCGCCAGCACGAAGTTGGCGAAGCCCCAGCCGCGAATCTGATAGGGTGTGGCAGAGGAGCCGCTGGCCCATCTCCAGATGTCGTCCACAAAGGCTACCGGTGACCAGACGAAGTACGGGCCGGCCAGCGCCAGGCAGACCGCCAGCATGGGCAGGGCGCGGCGCCACCAGCGCGGCGAGATGCTCCAGCGCCGGCCCTCCCAGTGCACCTCCCACAGCGCCAGCAGGTGGAAGGGGAGCATGAACCAGGCGGTGGGTTTGGAGGCCAGCGCCAGGCCGGCGGCGGCTGAAGAGGCCAGATAGCGCCATTCCTGCCGGCGCTCCGGCTCCCCTCGCGGCAGGAGCCACCATGCCAGCACCATCCAAAAAAGCACGAAGATATCGTTCTGGCCGAAGATCACATCGCTTCCCATGATGGGGTTCAGCCCCAGCGCCATGACGAGCAGGAGACGGTGCGAGGGCCGGCGCGCCAGCCGCAGGCTCATCACCAAGGTCAGCACGAACAGGAGGAGATAGACCATGCGCGCGTCGAAATATCCCCACACCGCCCGGGCCAACAGGTAAAACGGCGCGGAGAAAACGAAGGTCCAGGGCAAATAGGGATAGTGATAGAGCGCCGAGCGCAGGTCCAATCCCCATTCCGCCAGCGGCGTGTTCAGGTAATCCTCGACGTATGGGTTGCGGCCGGCCAGGAAGAGCTTGACGGCCTCTTCCGTCTGGATGACGCCGCCGTCGTGGCAGTAGGAGGCCGGCCCGTTCATCTGGCGCAGGGCGATGAGCTTGGCACTGCCGGCGATCACCGTCGCCGCGATGATGAGCCAGATGAGCGCCAGCTTGACCGGGTACAGTCTGGCCTCTCCCCAGCGTTCCTGTGCCAGGTCGGCGATGAGATACAGGAGGAAGCCGGCGAAGGCGATGCTGATGAGCACCAGCGACAGGGGGTCGGTCAGCCAATCTTTGAGCAGTTCCTGGGCGTGGGGGGAGAACAGCCTCTGCACCAGCGGCAGGCGCGCCACGTCCTGATGGCGGGTTGGCAGGACCATATCCGCCAGGGTGTCAATGCGCACCCTGGCCATCAGCAGGAGAAAGAGCAACCACAGGTCCAGGCGTCTCTGGCTCATGAGGCCATTATACCGAGAAGGGCGCTGGAAGGGAAATGCGCGCCGGCGGGATGGTCATGGGCCGGCCGGCGCGAACAGTTCGGGTAGGTATTTCCCGCCAGCGTTCCAGAAGCACCAGCCCCAGGCGCCGGCGTCCTCGGCCGCCTGGCGCTGTGCGGCCTGCTGTTCCAGCGTGTACCAGTAGGCCTGCAGCCAGGGCCGCACCCGCACGTGGGCCGGCAGTCTGCCGGCGGCCTGTATCACACTGCGGTAGATGACCTCGTACGGATAGTCGGACGGGACCTCATAGCCCAGGTTCCCCGGCCCAAACGTCGAGGGATAGATCATCGGACACAGGTAATCGAGATACGGCCCGATATCCTTGACGCGCTGGCCGATGCCCATGTCCGAGTCCGGCGCCACCCACACGGTCAGCCCAAAGACATCGGCGGAGATGAACACATCATACGGCTCCAGGGCCGCGGTGACCTGCTCCATGAAGGTGCGGATGGCCTCAGTGCGCGTTTCTAATGTGTTCTCCTGCGCGTAGACGATGCTCCCCACATCCCCATCCGAGGGAAAGCGCAGGTAGTCGAACTGAATCTCGTCGAATCCCAGCTCCGCGACCTCTTTGGCCAGGGCGATATTGTAATCGCGCACTTCCTGCAGGAAAGGATTGGCCCAGCCCAGCCCTTCCCGGTCCAGCCAGACACTGCCGTCGGCCCGGACAGCGGCCCATTCCGGGCGGGCCTGGGCCAGCGGGTTGTCCTTGAAGACCACGATGCGGGCGATGGTGTAGACGCCGGCCTCGCGGCATTCCCGCAGGAATTCCCGGATATCCACGATGTCCCGCCGCAGGGCGCCGAACTCCTGCGCCAGCGGCTGGGCGCTCTGGAATCCCAGGAAGCCGCGATCGCTCTTCATGTCAATGACTACGGCGTTCAGCTCGGTGCTCCTGACCAGCTCCAGCAGTTCGCGCAGGCGGTCGGGGCGCGTCAGCAGGCCGAAGGGGATGTAAATGCCCTTGGCGCGGAACGCCGGCAGGGCCAGTTCCAGCGCAACCGCTTCGCTGTCCTCGGTGTGGGCGGAGCGCAGGCAGGGCCTGCGCTCGTCAGTACACCACAGTTCGGGGTTTAGCATCAGGGTAAATTTGCCGTAGCCGGCGGCGCGCACCGTCAGGGACTGCATCGGGTTCCATTCTTTCAGCACGAATGCGCCGGCGCCGTCCGGCGGGATGGCCTGCCCGGCCGATTTCAACCGCACGCCGGGGATGGGTTCGCCGGTGTCCGCATCGACGACGTGCAGGATGACCGTATGGGGTGCCAGCCATATCTCCAGCGGGTTGCCGCCGGCATATGCCAGGCGCACAACCGCATAATGCGGGGCGCTGGCCTCCAGCTCCTGCCCCGGCAGAAGGCCGATGACGGTGACGGATCCTTCCTCGTCGGTCATGAAGGTGCGGCCGGCGGTGCGCAGGAGCGCGCCGGCGATGGGCTGGCCGCTCAGCGCGTCGCGCACCACTG
Organism: Anaerolineae bacterium; assembly: GCA_014360855.1. Taxonomy (NCBI): domain Bacteria; kingdom Bacillati; phylum Chloroflexota; class Anaerolineae; species Anaerolineae bacterium. Next base: position 4,880 of record JACIWP010000027.1, on the reverse strand, counting down.
CTGGCACCTTGATCTGCTGTAGAGAGATGGCGAGCGTTTCCTGGCCGGCGTAGGCCAGGGTGGTGCTGAAATAGTCCGGCGCCGAGATGGTGATGGGGGTGCCGGCCTCCAGCGCCCGCAGTTGGAACGCGCCACTGCTGTCCGCTTCGACGCGCTGGGCGGGGGTCTGCACCACTGCGCCGGCGACCGGCAGTTGCGTCTCCGCGTCGCGGACGACGCCGGCCGTCCAGATGGGCTGAAGCGATATCTCCAGCGGGGCGGGCTGTTCCAGCCATGTCTCCCCAATGAGGGGGCCCCGGTACGGCCGATATCCCGCCCGCTCGACGCGCAGCTGGAAGGGGACGGGAACGCGCAGAAGCTCGAACGCTCCGGCCGTATCGGTGAGGGACCGCTCGCCGCCGGCCCAGATGCGGGCGCCGGCGAGCGCCTCGCCGCTGTCGGCCGCTTTCACCCGGCCGGTGATACGCACGGGCTCCAGCGGGATTTCCAGGGCTTGCTCCCCGGTGAAATAGGCGTCCCCGGACACCTCGCCTTCCCAGCGCAGATAGCCCGGCGCCTCTATCGTCACACGCGCCGGCGGTCCTACCCACTCGATCGCGTACTCCCCACTGCCCAACGGCGTCATGGGGTGGCTGTCCGCCAGGACCCGGGCCGGCGGCACGGGGTAGGTCGGGTCCAGCGCGTCGGTCAGACGGACCCTCAGGCGCCAGGGGACCAACCGCACCTCACAGCGGAACGCGCTCCATTGGAAGCGGGGCGGGGAGCAGGTGGTCTGGGTCGGGATATAGCCGGCCGCCTCTACCGCCAGCGTGGTATCTCCCCGCGGCAGACGCGCCAGAACGTGCCCGTTGGCGAGGGTGACTCGCTCCAGGCCGGCGGGCAAAGAGACGCGCGCCGCCGGCACGGGCGCGCCGGTATCCGCATCTATCACCGCCAGCATCACAGGGGCCTGGCGGTAGGCCAGGAAAATGCCGGCGATCACGGCGCTGACGATCAGCGCGGGCAAAAGGACCCGGAGCGCGAGCTGTTTGATCATCGGGGCAGGGTTCCACTGACCTGGAAGTTTTGGCCCATTGCTGGGGTCCATCAAGTGTAGCGAATGTGATTATAAACCACGTACCATGAATTGACAATATGGCCTGGCAAAAGAGGTGCGCCGGCAAAGGTGCTCGCGCATGTTGGGGACAGGGCGGTATGCATGGAGGCAGTGGGAGAAGCCGGGCAATAAAAGCGCCGGCAACCTGGAGATGTTGCCGGCCATCAGGAGGCGACGGCCGGATTCGAACCGGCGAATGAGGGTTTTGCAGACCCCTGCCTTGCCACTTGGCGACGTCGCCCTGCCCCTCACGCAGAGCGG
>JACIWP010000027.1:0-3513 GCA_014360855.1 Anaerolineae bacterium | reverse complement strand
TTCCAGGCGTTTGGTCTGGACTTTCACGTGTTTTCTCCTTTCACCGGCCATAAGTGCGAGTTGATTATAACATAGGACAGAGGTGGTGAGAAATTCCTGGCGGCTCCTGCTCCACCGCCGGCCAAAACAAAGGCCCTCGCGTCTGCGAGGGCCTGCGCCTCTCATGGAGCGGAAGACGGGATTCGAACCCGCGACCCTCTCCTTGGCAAGGAGATGCTCTACCGCTGAGCCACTTCCGCTTGCTGGTGCCAAGGCCCAGACTCGAACTGGGGACACCTTGATTTTCAGTCAAGTGCTCTACCACCTGAGCTACCTTGGCACTGGCACATATATTGTACTGAAGGAGGCCCATCTTGTCAAACGCTGGATAGTCGCTCAATTTTCCAGCGTCACAGCCTGCGGCCGTTATGGGTATAGCCTCGTGCTAATCCTGAATATATCTGCATCTGTGTGCTCGCCGGCCTTTTCTGCCTGGCTGGACAGCGCGGCGGATTTCCATTACAATGAAAAGTGTGAATCGGGAACGCCGGCGGCTCTCTCGCCGGCCCAGGATGCCTGCATGACCAGTATGGCAACCTCTCGCCCAACGCGTCAGAACGGCCTGCGCCTGCTGGACCCGGGCCGGGACCTCTTCCAGGTCGCGGACCTCATCGAGGAGGCCTTCGCCTCCGAGATGGGCGAACCGGGATTCGCGGCGGTGCGCGAACTGCGCGCCATGGCCGCCATGGGCCCGCTGTGGTGGACGCTCAGCCGGCTCAGCGCCGACTTCCAGGATTCCTTCACCGGCTTCGTGTGGGAGGAGGACGGCCGCATCGTCGGCAATGTGACGGTAAGCCGCACGGGGAGCGGCTCTGCCCGCTGGCAGATATCCAACGTGGCGGTACAGCGGGATTTTCGCGGACGCGGCATCGGCCGCCGGCTCATGGAAGCGGCCATCGCGTTGGCGCGCGAGCGGGGCGGGGAATGGGTGCTCCTCCAGGTGCGGCACGATAATATGCCGGCCCTGCACCTGTATGAGTCGCTGGGGTTCGAGAGCCTGTACTCCAGCGTGGAGCTGTACCGCGTGGGGCCGGCCGAGTCTCTGCCGCCGACGGCACTGCCCGCCGGCTGGGTCCTGCGGCGGCTGGGGGCCGGCGATTGGCGCTCCCGCCATGCGCTCCAGATGGCGGCGGTCAATCCCCTTGAGCGGTGGGTGCGCAATATCCCGCCGATGGCCCAGCCGCCTTCCTGGGTCCGGCGGGCCGGCGAGATCGTCTCCGCCCTTCTGCTGGGCGGCGGTCCGAGGACGGAAGGGGCATTCGCCGGCGGCCGGCTGGTGGCGCTGGTGGAAGCCCGCCCCCAGGGCTTCGACGCCTGGCGCCTGATCCTGCTGGCGGCGCCGGACGTGCGCGGCCAGGTCGAGGAGACCTTGGTGGTGCGCTCGCTGGAATATATCCGGCCGGGCAAAAAGACCCGCGTGGAATGCGAGCACCCCGCCGGCCACCAGGAAGGCATCACCGCGCTGAAGGCCTGCGGCTTTCAGGAGCGCCGCACCCTCATCACCATGCGGCGCAGGTTATAACCGCCCATCGAGCAAAGGATGAGGATGGTGCCATCGGGCCTGGTCAATCCCGCCCGACAATTCACTTACATGAAAGGACAGCGGTCATGCGAAAGCTGATTTTGCGCTGGATCATCAACGCCGTGGCATTATGGGCGGCGGCGGAATTGGTGCCGGGCATCACCTACGAAGGGGGATGGCTGGTGTTGGCCGGCGTGGCGATCATCTTCGGGCTGGTGAATGCCCTCCTCCGTCCGGTGTTGAAGCTCCTGACCTGTCCCCTCATTATCCTGACCCTGGGACTGTTCACCCTGGTCATTAACGCGTTGATGCTGTGGCTGGCATCGGCGGTCGCCGGCTGGCTCGGCCTGGGTTTCCACGTGGCGGACTTCACCGCCGCCTTCCTCGGCGGGGTGATCGTCAGCGTGGTCAGCGTCCTGCTCAGCCTGCTGGTGTTTGATGAGGACCGCAAGCATGCTCGTCGCTAACGCGTAAGGACCCGTGCCCCTGCTGTGTATCCCCGGCGCTCCAGCAGTTCTTCCGCGGCGCGGAGCACTTCCACGGTGGAGATAGTCTCCATACATCGGTGACGGGGAAGCTCCTCCCGCGGGAAATCGAGGCGGTTGCAGGGTGCACAGGGACAGTTGGCGCGGATAACGACATGCTCCGCCGGCCGATCGCTCCAGGGGCCGAACAGGGCAGGATCCGCCGGCCCGAACAAATGAATGGTGGGTGTCCCCACCGCCACCGCCAGATGAAGCGGGCCGCTATCCGCGCCGATGACCAGGTCGCTCTCCATCAGCAGGGCGGCGAGCTGGCCCAGGGTGGTACGGCCGGCGGTCACCACTGCCTCCTCGCGCATCCGGGCCGCCACCTTCCAGGCCTGGCTGATGTCTGACCGCGCTCCGGTGATCAGGATGTGGGCGCCGAACTGTCTTGCCAGCGCGTCCCCGACCTCGGCGAAGCGCTCCGCCGGCCATTCCTTGACCGGGGCACCGGCACTGGGGTGCAGGACGACCAGCGGTCGGCCGTCATCCAGCCGGCGGCCGGCCAGCAGATGCCGTGCGGCCTCCCGCTCCTCCTCTGTCAGGCGGAAAATGAGCCGGGGGAAATCGTTCGGCTGGCTGATGGGAAGGCCGGCCAGCGTCAGCGCCTGTTCGACGAGCATTAGGTTGCGCTGGACCTCGTGCTGGACGCCGGCGTAGGGGACAGCGTGGGTCAGGAAATGGCGCAAGGGCATGGTGTCATAGCCCAGGCGCAGAGGGATGCCGGCCAGGTAGCATAACAGGCCGGCCCACCAGTGGTCGAAGCGCAGGATGACCGCCAGGTCATAGCGCCGGCGCCGCAGGCGCCGAGCCTCGCGCCACAGCAGGACGTACGGCGCCCAGGGTGGGCCCTTGGGGGCGCGGGTAAAGCCGGGATAGGGGAAAGCCTCGATGTCTCCCACCGGCGGCCCGTGCTCGGTGGCTTCCCTGGCCCACGGCCCCACGGACAGGGTCGTTTCGATGCGGCCGGCAGCCGTCTCCCGCCACCGCTCCAGCGCCGGCGCGGCGAACAACACATCCCCCAAATGGTCCGGGCGGATGATGAGGGCGCGCTGGATGGAAGAGGGCCGGCGCGGTCTCCCCAGGATGGGGGCAGAGAGCCGGCGGAAGAGCCACAGCAGGCCGGCGCGCCAGCGCTCCCGCGCTGATGAGCGGGGCAGGGTTTCATCCGGCATAGAGCTGTTCGAGGCGCGGCACAAGGGCTGACCAGGCATAGTGCGCTTCCACAAACTGGCGGGCGCGCCGGCCCAGCTCCTGCCGCAGGCCGGCGTCTCGCAGGAGCCGGATAGTGTGGCCGGCGAACTCCTCCGGCGTGTCTCCCAGCAGAAGCTCCCGCCCATGTACGACGCCCAACCCCTCACAGCCCAGCGAGGTGGAGACGATGGCCTTCCCCATAGCCATGGCGCTGAGGACCTTCAGCCGGGTACC
>JACIWP010000026.1 GCA_014360855.1 Anaerolineae bacterium | reverse complement strand
GGCCGGACGACGCCGGCGGGGCAGGCCTGCGCGCATAAGGCGGAGGCCTGCCCCTTGCACAGCGATTCATCCAGGGTGACGCGGTGGGGTTTGGGCATGGGTGCTCCCGGGCCGGCTCAGCTTTCCGTCCAGGTTTCGGGGTCGTAGGCCGGCAGTTCACAGCGGAGCGGCCGGTCCTGCCGGTAGCCCAGCGCGTACTCGGCCTGAAGGAGCTGATGGATCTCGCGGCTCCCTTCGTAAATGACGGCGCCCTTGGCGTTGCGGAAGAAGCGCTCCACGTCGTACTCGTCGGAGTAGCCGTAGGCGCCGTGGATCTGCACCGCGTCCGAGGCGGAGTCGAAGGCGGCATCGCAGGCGTACCATTTGGCCAGGCTGGTCTCGCGGGTATTGCGGATGCCCTGGTTTTTGAGCCAGCCGGCGCGCAGGTAGAGGAGCCGGGCGATCTCGTAGCGCTGGGCCATGTAGGCGATCATCTGCTGGATGAGCTGATGCCGGCCGATGGGCACGCCGAAGGTCTGGCGCTCGTTGGCATAGCGCACGGAGGCGTCGAGGCAGGCGCGTATGAGGCCGGTGGCGCCGGCGGCCACGGTGTAGCGGCCCTGGTCCAGGGCGCTCATGGCGATCTTGAAGCCCTCGCCTTCCTGGCCCAGCAGGTTTTCGGCCGGCACCGGCACATCGTTCATGGAGATGGAGCCGGTGTTGCCGGCGCGCACGCCCAGCTTGCCGTGGATGGTGTCGGTGGTCAGGCCGGGCCAGCCGCGCTCGACGATGAAGGCGGAGATGCCGGAATGATCGCGCCGGCGCTTCTTTTCCATGTCGGTCCAGGCGAAGATCAGGAAGTGGTCGGCCACGTCCGCCAGGGAGATCCAGGTCTTCTCCCCGTTGAGGACGTAATGATCGCCCTCGCGGCGGGCGGTGGTCTGTAGGTTGACCACGTCACTGCCGGCGTTGGGCTCGGTCAGGCCGAAGGCGCCGATGACGTCCCCCTGGGCGGCCGGCACTAGGTACTTCCGTTTCTGCTCCTCGGTGCCCCACTGGAGGAGGGTACAGGCATATAGGCCGACGTGCACGCTCATGATGACGCGGGCGGAGGTGTCCACATATTCCAGCTCCTCGCAGGCCAGGCCGAGGGAGATGTAATCCATGCCGGCGCCGCCGTAGCGCTCGGGGATGCAGATGCCCAGCAGTCCCTGCTCGGCCATCTTGGGGAAGATGCCCGGGTCAAAGGAGTGGGTGCGGTCCAGCTCTTTGATATATGGGGCGATCTCGCGTGCGGCGAATTCGCGCACGGTCTTCTCGAGCATGCGGTGCTCATCGCTCAACTGAAACTCCATTGTTTCCTCCGATTCGATAGGTTATTTGTGCAGGCGCTTGCGGAATTCCTCCGTCAGCGCCGGCAGAACTTGGAACAGGTCCCCGACGATGCCGTAGTTGGCGATCTTGAAGATGGGGGCCTCGGGGTCCTTGTTGATGGCCACGATGACGCGGGATGTCTGCATGCCGGCCAGGTGCTGAATGGCGCCGGAGATGCCGCAGGCGATGTAAAGGTCCGGGCGCACGGTGCGGCCGGTCTGCCCCACCTGATGGGCGTAGGGGATCCAGCCGGCGTCCACCGCGGCGCGCGAGGCCCCGACGGCTCCCCCGAGCACCTCGGCCAGCCGGCGGATGGGTTCAAACCCCTCCGGGCCGCCCACGCCGCGCCCGCCGGAGACGATGATGCGGGCATCCGCCAGGTTCACTTGGCCCTCCTCGCGGATGAAGTCCACCACCTTGGTGGCGATGGCCTCCTCGTCGAGATGGGGATTGACGCGGATGATCTCGCCTTTGCGGGTATGGTCGGGCGCCGGCATCTCAAAGACGCGGTGGCGGACGGTGGCCATCTGCGGGCGGTGGTTGGGGCAGATGATGGTGGCCATGATGTTGCCGCCGAAGGCCGGGCGGGTTTGGCGGAGGAGGCCGGTCTCCGGGTCAATATCCAGGCCGGTACAGTCGGCGGTCAGGCCGGTGAAGATCTCGGTGGCGACGGCGCCGGCCAGGTCCCGGCCGCGCGTGGAGGCGCCCAGGATGAATATCTCCGGCTTGTACTGCCGGATGAGGTCTACCAGCACCGCGGCGTACGGCTCCGTGCGGTAGTGCTCCAGCACCGGGTCGTCCACCAGGATGACGCGGTCCGCGCCGTAGGCGATGGCCTGGTGGGCGATGTGTTCGACGTGATATCCGAGCACACAGGCGGTCAGGGTCGTTTTGCGCTGGTCGGCCAGCTCGCGCCCCTTGCCGATCATCTCCCAGGAGATACTGCCGGCCTCGCCCCGCAGTTGTTCGACCCAGACCCAGACCCCTTTGTACTGCTCCAGGCCGGCGGCCGGCGCCTCCACCTCCGGCAGGCTGAGCGCGCTCACCGGGCAGACGTCAATGCAGGCGCCGCAGGCGGTGCACTTGTCGTCGACCACCGCCTTGCGTTCCTCGTCCATATACAGGGCACCGAATGGGCAGGCCGCCACGCAGGCCTCGCACCCGATGCATTCCTCACGATTGATCTGCAGTAGGGCCACGGTTATCCTCCTTCGTAGTCAAACGAGTGAATGCCGCCGGCTCAGATGATTTTCTCTGCCAGGAGCTTTTCGACCAGTTTGGCGGCCTGCTCCTGCACGGTCTCGCCCTGGATGATCTCGGTCTGGCCACTACGGGGCGGCGGCGTGAAGACGCGCACCACCCGGGTGGGGGAGCCGTCCAGCCCGAAGTAGGCGGGGTTGGCCCCCTCCAGGTCCTTGGCGGTCCAGATCGGATATTCCATGCGGGAGGCGCGGCGGATGCCCTTGAAGGTGGGATAGCGCGGCTGGTTGATGTCCTTGACCACGGTGAGGAGCGCCGGCAGACGGCTTTCGACCACTTCGCGCCCCTCTTCCAGCAGGCGTTCGACGCGGATTTCGCCCTTGTCGAAGTCAATGTGCTGGATCTTGCAGACGTAGGTGAGCTGGTTGATCTTCAGTTGGCGGGCGATGCCTGGCCCGACCTGGCCGGTATCGCCATCGATGGCCTGCCGGCCGCAGAAGATGATGTCGAAGGGGCCGAGCCGGCGGATAGCCTGCGAGAGGGTGTACGCGGTGGCCCAGGTGTCGGAGCCGGCGAAGGCGCGGTCCGAGAGCAGGATGGCCTCGTCGCACCCCATGGCCACCGCCTCCTTGAGCACCTCGATGGCCTGGGGCGGCCCCATGCTGATGGCGGTCACCTTACCGCCGAACTGTTCCTTCAGCCGCAGGGCTTCTTCAATGGCATAGGTGTCGAAGGGGTTGAGGATGCTGGGGACGCCCTCGCGAATCAGTGTGCCGCGGACGGGGTCAATCTTGACCTCCGTGGTGTCGGGAACCTGTTTGATGCATACGATGGCGTGCAATGCTTACCTCCTTCTTTTTTCGTGGTGGGAGCGAACGGCCGGCTGTCGCGGCAATTGTACCAGCAGATAGAAGGGGCCGGCAAGTGAAGGTGAAAGGCGGAGTGCTGGAGCATGATGGAACGACCGGACACATCCCGGATATCGGGGCGCGACGTCGTACGGACTGGACAGGGAGCCAGGGCTGGGGAAATGCGCGGTCGGGCCGGCAAGTTGATTGACCCGATGCCGGTGCTGACGCTCCGCGATGAGCCGGGCTTCCATGCGTGAACCATGTCCCTCCATTGGGATGTGCCGGCACTGCGGTTGAAAAGACCCACAGGCGGCTATTTCCATTATACCACAGGTTCGGGCGGGTTTCAACATGGAAGGGCCTCTTGACCCGCTCGTTCAACTATGCTATAATTTCGTCAGAATTGTTCACCTTCAGCGTACACCCGCCCCGGAGAGAAGCGATGGACGAACGAGTGGAAGTTACCCTCCACATCAACGGCGAGGAGTACCAGCTCGAGATCGGCAAACGCTGGACCCTCCTGTACGTACTGCGCGATGTGCTCAACCTGACCGGCACCAAATACGGATGCGGCACGGGGGACTGCGGCGCCTGTAAGGTCCTGATTGATGGGGAGCCGGTCAACTCCTGCACCTATCTGGCCACGCGTGCCCAAGGCAAAGAGGTCATCACGATTGAAGGGCTGTCCAAGGACGGCCGGCTGACCCCGGTCCAGCAGGCCTTCGTCGAGACGGGCGCCATCCAGTGCGGCTTCTGCACCCCCGGCATGGTCATCACCGCCACCGCGCTCCTGCGCCGCAATCCCAACCCTACACGCGAGGAGATCATCGCGGCGCTGGACAACAACTTGTGCCGCTGTACCGGCTATGTCAAGATCATCGAGGCCATTGAGCTGGCCGCCCGGCGCATGCGAGGGGAGGCGTAACCATGGCAGAGCGACAATACGAAGAGGTGAAGGAATTCGAGAAGCAGTTGGAGGCGCGCGGCCTGAAGTATGTCGGCCGGCCCAGACCCAACCGCGAGGCCGTCCTCAAGGTCACCGGCAAAGCCGTGTATGTGGATGACCTGCGCCTTCCCAATATGCTGCACGCCAAATTGCTTCTCTCCCCTCACGCCCATGCCCGCATCGTCAGCATTGACACCTCCGAAGCGGAGAAGATCCGCGGCGTGCGCGCCATCGTCCATTACTTCAACAGCCCTCACAACGTCTATAACAGCGCTATGCGCTTCTACGGGGACAACAGCCCGTTCGATATGCCGGAGACGGAATATATCTTCGACGAATACGTGCGTTTTGTGGGGGACCGCGTGGCGGCGGTGGCCGCGGATGATCCCTTCATCGCTGAGGAGGCGGTGAAGCGCATCAAGGTGGAGTATGAGCTGTTGCCGGCGGTGTTCGATGTGGATCAGGCCCTGGCGGAGGGCGCTCCCCTCGCCAATCCCCACGGCGTGGACGGCACCAATATTTGCGGCGGCTGGCTGGCCTACGGCAGTCACCCCGAGGAAGAGGTGCTCAAGGCCATTGACGAGGCCGATTACGTGTTCGAGGACACCTTTGAGCTTTCCAAGGTGCATCACGGGTACCTGGAACCAGTATGTCACGTGGCCTACTACAGTCCCGACGGCAAGCTCACCATCTGGACCTCGGGGCAGAACGTGTTCTGCTTCCGCAGTGTCATTGCCCAGGCGTTGGGGCTTCCGCACAGCAAGGTGCGCGTCATCAAGATGATCGTGGGGGGTGCTTTCGGCGGCAAGCTGGAGGTCCTGCATGAACCGGTGGTCGGCCTGCTGTCCATGCGCACCGGCCGGCCGGTCAAGCTCCGCCTGACGCGCAAAGAGGTCTTCCTGTCCACCCGCAGCCGGCACAGCGGCAAGGTCACCGTGCGCACCGGCGTGGACAAGGACGGGCGCATCCGCGGCCAGTACATCCGCTCGCTGATGAACACCGGCGCCTACGCCGGCTCTGGCCCCAACACCGTCGGCGCCCAGTCCGGCAAGACCTTCCTGCTCTATGATGCGCCCTACATGTTCTACCGCGGTGCGGCGGTGTACACCAATATCCCGCCGGCCGGCGCCATGCGCGGCTATGGGACGCCGCAGATCATGCTTTCGCGCGAAACCCATATTGACCGCATCTGCCGGGAGATGGGATGGGACCCGGTCGAATTCCGGCTTAAGAACGTCCTGCGTCCCTTCCAGAACAACTGCCTGGGGCAGAACGTGCACAATGCCCGTATCGCCGACTGCATCCGCGCCGGCATGGAGGCCTTCCGCTGGTACGAGCGCCGGCGGGCGGCCGAGGCCACCCACGGCCAGCGGGTGCGGCGCGGTGTGGGCATGGGGCTGGCGGTGCACGGCGCCGGCTGGTACCCCGTCTATCAGGACCTGACCACCGTCACCATCCGCCTGCACGACGACGGCACCGCCGTCCTGCTCACCGGCACCCATGACCTGGGCACCGGCGCCCGCACCATCCTGGCCCAGATCGCCGCGGAGATCCTGACCATTGACCCGGACCTGATCGAGGTCATCGAGGCCGACACGGACGTCACCCCGCTGGACCTGGGCGCGCAGGCCTCCCGCACCACCTACATCGGCGGCAACGCCACCATCCTGGCCGCCCGCCAGCTCCGCGAACAACTGCTGGACGAGGCCTCGCGCATGTTGAAGGTCTCGATAGACCGGCTGGAGCTGGATGACGGGTTTGTGGTGGTGCGCGACAACCCGAGCCAGTGCGTCTCCATCGCCGATATCGTCGCCTCGGCACAGCGCGGCTCCACCGGCATGCCCCAACGGGAACTGATCGCCACCGCCACGTTCGAATCTCGCACCGCTATCGAGTCCTACGCCGCCGACTTCTGTGAGGTGGAGGTGGACACCGAGACCTATCAGGTGCGGGTGCTGGACTTCCTGGCAGTGCATAACTCCGGCCGCGTCATTAATCCTCTGCTCTTCGAAGGGCAGGTGCACGGCGGCATTCACATGGGCCTGGGGTATGCGCTTTCGGAGGAGATGATCATTGACCCACAAACGGGCGAGGTCAAGAACCCCCACTTCAAGAAGTACCGCATGTTCAAGGCGGCCGATATGCCTCCCAGCATCCGGGTCATCACAGTGGAGGACCCGGAGGAGGCCGGCCCATTCGGCGGCAAGAGCATCGGGGAGTGCGCCTCGGATGGGGTGGCCGGCGCTGTCGTCAATGCCGTCAGCCATGCCCTGGGCGTGGAACTGCGGCGCGTGCCCCTGACCCCACAGTACCTCCGCTCCGTCGTCGAGGCCTCCAGGCGTTCGTAAGGCGATCAAAAAGGGGGTGGGCACCAGCCCACCCCCTTTTCAGCCCTAGACCCGGTCAGCGGTGAGCGCCTCGGTGGGACAAACGGTCACGCACAGGCCGCAGGAGCGGCAGGCATCCGTATCCAGCCGCATCACCTTGCCCTCTTCCAGGTGTCGGGCCTCGTAGGCGCAGACGGTGACACAGCGCCCGCATTCGGTGCATTTGTCGGCGTCGAAGAAGAAGGTGAGGGGGCGCTTGTCCTCGCCGGGGGCGATGGCCGGCAGTGCCCTGCCGCGGATCTCCGCCGGCGAGCGGTAGCCGTGCGCATCGAGCCACTTTGACAGCTTGTTGGTGGTCTTTTCGAACCAGCTCACCCCCTGCAGCATGGGGGCCGTCTGCGCGCCGATAGCTGTGGCGCCCACCATGAACATCTCGACCGCATCCTCTGCGGTGGTGACCCCGCCGGTGGCCACCACCGGCACGTCGGGATGCCGCCGGCAGATATCCGCCACGATGCGCACAATGACCGGCTTGATGGCGGTGCCGGACATCCAGGCGTAGCCGTAATCCCCGCTCAGCGCCGGCCGGGCGGTCTCTATATCAATATGCAGGACGGGCCCCAGGGAATCCGCGGCGGTGATGCCGTCGGCGCCGGCGGCCAGACAGCCGTCCACCACCTCCATCAAATCGGGCCAGTTGGGGCTGATCTTGGCCAGCACCGGGAAATCGGTCAGGCGCTTGGCTGCCTTCACCATCGGCACCATATCCACCGCCCGGTACGAGACCACTTCCAGCATGCGGATGGGGTCGCCCACCCGCGCCAACTGCGGCGCGATCAACTCTACTTCCTCCACCGTGTGGCCCAGGCTGGCGATGACCACGCCATCCGCGCCGCGCAGGGCCGGGAATTCCTGCTCCACCCACTGCTGGACGCTCAGGTCCGCCCATTTTTCGGTGTTGAGCATGGTGCCCTTGCCCAGGCTCACGATATGCGGGATGGGGTTCTCCGCCGGCAGTTTGCAGAGCGTCTTCGTCACTGCCGCGGCCGCGCCGGCGGCAAAACAGCGGCGGATGCCCTTCGCCCCATAGGTCAGCGGGCCGGAAGAGGCGATGAAAGGATTGCGCAGTTCCACTCCGCACAGCGATACGCGTACATCGGCCATGGTTTTCCCTCTCTACGGTGATTTTTTCCTCCCCTGTGGCTTTTTGGCGGCCTCCAGGAGGTATTGACGCGCGGTTTCGGCCAGCATGGCGGCGGCGATGGGCAGAAAGCGCTCGTCCAGGTCATAGGTGGCGGTATGGGCCTGGCGCGGCGGGTCGACCTCCGGCCGGCCGGCACCTACCAGAAAATACACTCCCGGCACCATGCTGGAATACAGGCTGAAATCCTCGGAAACGGGGGATGGCTTTTCCTCCTCGACGCGCAGGCCCAGCTCCCGCGCCACTCGCCGCACCAGCCGGCACATGCCGGGGTCATTGACCGTGGCGGGATGCCCGCGCGAGATGCGCAGTTCATAATTGCCGTCCTGCAGGGTCGCCAGCCGGCAGGCGTGCTCCAGGCCCTCCAGGATTTTCTGGCGCACCGCGCCGTCGAAGGTGCGGATAGTGCCGGTCAGCTCCACCCGGTCGGCGATGATGTTGGCCTTGCGCCCGCCGGCGATGGTGCCCACGGTGACCACCCCCACCTCCATGGGGTCAATGCGCCGCGCGATGATGCTCTGGATAGCGTTGACCACCTGCGCGGCCAGCACGATCGCGTCCACACCGCGGTGCGGATACGCCCCATGGCTGGCCCGGCCGTGGATGATCACCTCGAACATGTCGGTGGCAGCCAAGATAGGGCCGGGGGAGACCAGTACCGTGCCGGGGGGTCGGTCCACCACGTTATGCAGGCCGACTACCGCATCCACCCCATCCATGGCGCCGTCCTCCACCATGCGGTCGGCGCCGCTTTTGCCCTCTTCGTCAGCGGTTTCCTCCGCCGGCTGAAAGATGAGCCGCACCGTGCCGGCCGGCAGTTCCATCTCCTTCAGCAGTTTGGCGGCCCCCAGCAGGGCCGCGGTGTGGGCATCATGCCCGCAGGCGTGCATCACGCCCGGCACTTCCGAGGCGAAGGGCAGGCCGGTGCGCTCGTTGATGGGCAGGGCGTCCATATCGGCGCGCAGGGCGATGACCGGCCGGCCGGCGCCGATATCCGCCACTACCCCGGTGTGTCCCACCCCCACGCGATGGGGGATCCCCTCGGCAGTCAGCACCTGGCTCACCAGCCGCGAGGTGAAATATTCCTCGAATCCCAGCTCGGGATGGCGGTGGATGGCGCGGCGGATCTCGATGAGCTGAGGGGCGATCGCCTCCGCTCGCTGAAGAACCTGCCGCTCAGGACGATGGGTCATTGCTGTCCATCCTTCAATTCAAATCTTCATGCGGGGGTCCAGGGCGTCGCGCAGGCCATCCCCCAGCATGTTGATAGACAAGACCGATATCATAATGGCCAGTCCCGGGAAGAGGGTGATCCACGGCGCCGTGCGCAGGTACTGCCGGCCCTCATTCAGCATGGCGCCCCATTCGGCGGTGGGCGGCTGTACCCCCAGCCCGAGAAAGCTCAACGAAGATGCGGACAGGATCGCCGAGGCCACGTCCAGGGTGGCCAGCACGATCACCGGACCGATGATGTTGGGGAGCAGATGCCGGCGCAAGATGATATGGTCCGGGCATCCCACCACCCGGGCGGCCTCCACGTACACGTTTTCCTTCGCGCTGAGCACCGAGCCGCGCACCAGGCGCGCGTAGCCGGTGATGCCGGCGATGCCCACCGCCACCATCACGTTCAGCAGGCCCGGCCCCAGCATACCCACGATGCTCAACGCCAGCAGGATGCGCGGGAAGGCCAGCAGGACATCCACCAGGCGCATGATGATGGAATCCACGGCGCCGCCATAAAAGCCGGCGATCAGCCCGAGCACGATGCCAATGCTGGCGGCGATGCCCACCGCAATCAATCCGACCACCAGGGTAATGCGGCCGCCGTATAAAATACGGCTGAAGATATCACGGCCGTATAAATCCGTGCCCAAGATATGGGTTTTGCTGGGCGCCTCAAGCTGATGCAAGATGTCCACGGCATCCGGGTCGTAAGGGGCGATGGCCGGCGCTAGGACAGCCAGCAAAGACATCATTACCAGGATGGCCAGGCCGCTCATCGCCACCCGGTTGCGCACCAGGATGCGCAGGGCAATGCGCCACGGGCTTTCCGCCCGCATGCGGCGCGTGCGTTCATCCTCCATGGAACACCCCGAAGATTTGGCCACCGCCGTCACACCACACCCCTTCAGCTATAGCGAATACGCGGGTCAATGACCGCGTACGAGATGTCCACCAGCAGGTTCACCAGCATATACGTGGTAGCGGTGACGAACACCGCTCCCTGCACCACCGGCAGGTCCTTCCAGACGATGGCGTCCACGATCGTGCGCCCCAGCCCGCGGCGGGAGAATACCGTCTCGATGATCACCGTCCCGCCCAGTAGATAGCCGAACTGCAGGCCCAGCATGGTGACCACCGGGATCAGGGCGTTGCGCAGGGCGTGCCGCAGGATGACCACCCGCCGGCTGAGGCCCTTGGCGCGCGCCGTGGTGATGTATTCCTGCCGCAGGACCTCCAGCATGCTGGAGCGCACCAGGCGCGCCAGCGAGCCGGAGACCGCAAACCCTAGGACAATAGATGGCACAATCAGGTGTTGGATGCCCCCCTGTCCGGTGATAGGGAGGATGAGCACGCCGTAATAGGTGTTGATGGCGCTGATGAGGTACATGATGAGCAGGGCCAGCCAGAAGTTGGGCATGGAGACGCCGGCGATAGCCGTCAGCATGCACAGCCGGTCCACCCAGGTGTTGCACTTCAGGGCGGCCAGGATGCCCATGCTGAAGCCGATAGCCAGCGCGACTACCAGCGCCCCGATGGCCAGCTCGATAGTGGCCGGCAGATTCTCGGCGATAATCTGCATCACCGGTTGGCGCAGGAAGATGGAATTGCCGAAATCGCCGCGCACCGCGTTGCTCAAAAACCGCACGTACTGTACCGGCAGAGGATCATTCAGGCCTAACTGCTCGCGCAGTTTCTCAATGGCCTCTGCCTTGCCGCCGGATTGGGCCAGGATGGTCGCCGCTGGGTCGCCGGGGAGCATGTACATCAGGAAGAAGACCAGGGTGACGACGCCCCACAGCACAGGGATCATGATCAGCAGACGCCGCTGGATGTATCGAAGCATATTCGCCCGCCTCAGCTCGCATGGGGGAGAGGGGGCCGGCATGCCGGCCCCCTCTTCAAGACCCGCTTACTGCTCGATGTACACGTCGTACAGCCAGGGGAACCAGCCCTGCAGGCTGTAGCGCAGGCCCTTCACCTTGGCGCTGGCGCCGTTCAGGTTCACGTAGTCGCGGATGGGGATGATGAGCGCCTGCTCCATGATGCGCACCTGGGCCTTGGCGTACAGCTCGGCACGCTTGTTCCAATCGGTGGTGCGGGCGCCCTCATCCAGCCACTGGTCCAGCTCCGGATCGGGGAAGCGCGACCAGGAGAAGCCCTTCTCGATGTTGCGGGAGTGGAAGTAGCTGGAAAGGATGTCCGGGTCGCTGCTGCTGATGGCCATGGGGATGAGATGGTGCTCGTTCTTGCTGGCCGCCTCCAGCGCCGCTGGATAGGTCAGCACCTGCGTCTCCAGCTTGACGCCCAGTTGGCGGTAGAGGCCCTGCATGGCCGTGCCGATCTCCGGCAGGTAGCCCCAGGTCATCAGGATGGTGTTGAGGGCCAGGTCCTGGCCGCCCTTGTCCAGGATGCCGTCGCCGTTGGTGTCTTTCCAGCCGGCGTCCGCCAGCAGCTGCTTCGCCTTCTCCAGGTCAAAGGGGTACATGCCCTCCACCTGGGAGGTGTAGCCCGGCGTCTTGCGCCCCAGCGGACCGTGTGCAATGGGCGAGAGGGCGCGGAAGATGCCGTTGATGATGGCCTCGCGGTCCAGGCCGTAGAGCAGGGCCTGGCGCACCCGCAGGTCATCCGTGGGCGGCTTGGAGGTGTTGATGAAGAACTGGAGCGACTGGCCGGGGATTTCCACTGGATAGATGACGAAGCGCGGGTCGGCCATCAGGCGGTTGGCGTCCACCGGCGGGATCTCGCCCATGATCTGGACCTCGCCGGATTCGAGCGCCGGCGCACGGGTGGCGGCGTCCGGATAGAAGCGGAAGGTGATCTTGTCCAGGTAGGCCGGCCCCTGATGCATCATGAACTCCGGCGCCCAGTTGTAGTCGGGGTTCTTGACCAGGACGATGTGATCCTTGGCCACGTATTCCGCCATCATAAACGGCCCGGTGCCCACCTGATGCTCGCGATATTTCTCATCGCCCCATTCCTGCAGAGCCTTTGGGGAGGCGATGGCCAGGTACACCTGGCTGACCGAATCGAGGAAGGGCGCGTACGGCTCCTTGAAGTAGACCTTGACCGTGTAGTCGTCCACCACCTCGGTGTGGTCATACGGCCCCATCATGTATTTGGCCTTGTTGGACTTGAAGTTCGGGTTGGTGATGCGGTCGAAGTTGAACTTGACCGCCTGCGCGTTGAAGGGGGTGCCGTCATGGAACTTGACGTCGTCGCGCAGGTAGAAGGTGTAGACCTTGCCGTCCTCGGAGATCTCCCACTTCTTGGCCAGGCCGGGGTGGAAATTGCCCTCCTGATCGCGCCAGACCAGCGGGTCATAGACGCTGGTGAGGAAGATGCCCAGCTCGGAGGAAGCGCCCGAATGGGGATCAATGTCGGAGACGATGAGGGTCAGGCCGTAGGTCAGCTCGCCCCCTTTGGGGGCCGGCGTAGGGGTGACGACCTTCTCCACCACCACCGTCTTGACCACCTCTTTCTCGACAGGGACTTCCTTCTCCACCACGACGGTCTCCTTGACCGTCACCACCTGCGGTGTGGCCGGCTGGGCACAGCCGGCGATCAGGCCGGCCACCAGCGCCACCAGCACCACTCCCACCATCAGACGATAGCGCAACATGCCATCTCCCTCCTTTTGTGTCTTGCGGATTACGTCCCAAGAGGATGTGGGCCCGATGTGCATCCTTCCTCCCACTGCATGTGCTCGTCCTCTTCTCCACCTCCTTTCGCTGTGCAGAGATACGGCCGGCATGTTGGGTTCCCCGCGCATTTTATTGGGGTTTGCCCGGTACGTCAATCTGCTCCCAAATGAGCTGGGTGATGTCCACCACCCGCATGGGACTGCGCAGTTTGTTGCGCGTCTGCTGGAACTGCATCAGGCAGGCAGGACAGGAGGTCACCAAGGTATCCGCGCCGGTCTCCTCCGCCTCGCGCAGGCGTTCTTCGCCGGCGCGTGTCGAGATGTTGGGATAATCGAAGCGGATCAGGCCGCCGGCCCCACAGCAGTAGGCCAAATTGCGGTTGCGGCGCATCTCGCGCACCGAAACCCCGGGGATGTGCCGCAGAATCTGCCGCGGCGCCTCATATACTCCCAGCCAGCGCCCCAGCGTGCAGGAATCATGATAGGTGACGACAATCTTCGGGGAGACGGGCCGGAAGCGGATCTCCCCTTCCTCCGCCAGCCGGGCGATTTCTTCCAGGATGTGGAGCGGTTCGAAGGGGAGCCGGCGCTCCAGCAGGCGCGGCGCGTCGTGCTTGAAGGTCTTCAGACAGCCCGGACAGTTGAAGACCACGCGCTCCACCCCCAGCCGCTGATACAGCTCGATGGTGTGCTCCAGGCTCTGGCGCGCCTTATCGAGCAGGCCGGCGGCGATGTACGGATGGCCACAGCACCACTCATCGCTCAATACGGTGTAATCCACCCCCAGCAGTTCCAGCGTCTCGGCGGTATCAATGGCCATGTTCTGGCGCACGTAGGAAGAGGTACAGCCGACGAAGAAAGCGGTGCGGGCCGGTCGGTCCACCCGCTCCTCGTGCGACAGCCAGGCCAACCGTTCCGCATGCGGGGCCTGATAGACGTTGTGCACTACATCTAACCCCATCTCGCCTTCCAGGGCGCGCCGGTAATTCTCCGGGATGAGGCCTAGCTCCGCCAGGTCCTGCTTCATGGCGGTGAAGATGGCGGTGGTATCCAGGTACTTGAAGCAGTTCTCGGCGCAGGCGCGGCATTCGGTGCAACTGTACACGCGGCGCGCCAGCTCCTCATCATAATCGATCAGGCCGTCCACCAGGGCGCGGGCGATGTTGAACTTGCCGCGCGAGGCATAGGATTCGAACAGGCCGCCCCAATAGGCGGGACATTTGGCCGCCAGCCCCAGGGTGGAGAAATCGAGACACTGGCCACAGCGGTTGCACTGGTAGATGATCGCTTTGAGCGCGTCAATGTGCCGTTGGGAGGAGCGAACGGCCTCCCCAGCCGGCGCAGTCGTTTCCTGTCTCACCATGCCACCTCCGGCGTCACCTGCGGGGTATCTTCCGGCTCCATCAGGAGCACCCCGGGGTTGAGGATGTAGTTCGGGTCCAGCGTGCGCTTCAGCGCCTTCATAAGCTCGAAGCCGGCGCCCAGCTTGGGCATGACCACCGGCGCCAGCGCCTGCAGGATGCCGCCCGGGGACATATAGCGCCGCATCAGCTCATCGGTATAGCGCTCGCGCAGGGCCAGGCCGTAGCGCCAGGAGCGCTCGTCCAGCTCCGGGTACAAGGTGTCGATCCAGATGAAGGCGCCGTTGCGGGAGAAATAGACGTCATAGCACTTGATGCGGATGTCGTAGTGCTGGAACTCCTCGGCGTGCTCGACGGCATCCTGCCGCAGGTAGGCGATGGCGTCCTTGACGGCCTGGGTGGGGATGAAGCCGGCCACCTCCGGGCAGGTGTACGGTCGGTTGCCGTAGTAATAATCGGGCGGCATGTTGCGCAGCCAGGAGTACATGTGCTCGGTCCAATAGCGGCGCGTGGCGTTGCTGTCCAGAGGGTGTCCGCCGTGCGCCTCGCAGACCGCCTCGGCGATGCGCCGGCGCTCGCCGGCCCGCAGGCGCGAGTCCCGCACTACGATGTGCAGGAAGGCGTCGTACTGTTCGTAGCCGGCCGGCTTCGGGCCGCCGAACAGCCCCACCAGATGGGTGGCGGCCTCCTGCTGTTGGATGGACTGCGCGGCGTCCACCGCCCGGTCTACGCTGTCAAAGCCGTAAAAGGCGAACTCCTCCGCTTCCGGGATGCGCCGGATGCGGAAATAGACTTTGGTGATAATGCCGAACACGCCGCAGGAGCCGATGAAGAGGCCGGTAAGGTCGGGGCCGTTGGCGTAGCGCTCGAAATGGGGGTGGCCGGCCGGCTCGTTGGCACCACTGCCGGTGTGCAGGATTTCGCCGTTGGGGAGCACCACCTCCAGGCCGGCGACATGCTCGCCGGTCATGCCGTATTCCGCCAGGCCGTGCGGCACGGCGTTATAGGCCACCGAGCCGCCGATGGAGCAGGAGAACATGCCGCCCGGCCCCGGCACCCCCAGCTCCCAGCCCAGCTTGTTCAGCTCCACATCCACGGCATGCCAGACGGCGCCCGGCTGTACCACCACCAGCTTCCGCTCCAGGTCAATCTTCTCGATGGCGCGCATCAGGTCCATGGCCATCAGGATGCATCCTTCGCGGATGCCGTTACCGATGAAGGTGGTGGAGCGGCCCCAGACGAAGATGGGCGTCTTGTGGCGGTTGGCGGCCCGCACGATGCCGGCGACCTCTTCTGTCGATACCGGCCGCACCACGTAGCCCGGCACGCCGCCCGGGCTGGGGCCGCAGTCGCGTGTGTAGCAGATGCGGTCCACCAGCTTGTCGCTGACGCGCTCCGGACCGCATACCGCTGTCAGGTCTTCCTTCAAACTTGGCATACCCTTACTCCTCCGCATGCTTATGGCCCGGGAAAAGGGGGCTTTGCAGGCTTCGCCGGCGCAGATCCTGCCCCCGTTCCTCGGCCATAGCAATGATATCGTCCTCGTTCATGGTCTGCAATTGGCGCTCGCGCATTACCACGCGGCCGTCAATGATGACCGTCTCCACATCGGAGCCTTTGGCGCAGTAGACCAGCGTGTTGATGATATCATGCACCGGCACCAGATGCGGCCGGCGCAGGTTCACGATGACCACATCGGCCAGCCGGCCGACCTCGAGCACGCCGGCGGGGATGCCGCAGGCCTGGGCGCCGTATTCCGTCGCCATGCGGAAGACCTGGCGCGCCGAGAGCACCGCCGGGTTTTCCGCCGCTCCTTTCTGGATCAGCGCCGCACAGCGCATTTCCTCGAACATATCCAGCAGGTCGTTGGAAGCGGCGCCGTCGTTGGCCAGCGCCACCGGGATGCCCAGCTCCAGCATGCGGGGCACCGGCGCGATGCCGCTCCCGAGCTTCAGGTTGCTTTTCGGGTTGTGGACGACGACGACCCCGCGCCGGCGCAGAAGCTCCAGGTCCTCCTCGTCCATATGCACGCAGTGCACGGCAGTGAGCCGCTCGTCCACCAGGCCGAAGCGCTCCAGATAGCGCAGGGGGGTGGTGCCGGCGGTTTGCGCAATCTGCTCCACCTCGTAGCGGGTCTCCGCCACATGGATTTGGACGCGCAGGCCCAGCCGGTCGCGCTGTCCCGCCGTCCAGCGCAAGAGCGCTGGGCTGGCCAGGAACGGGGTGGAGGGCGCCAGCATGGTATGGATGCGGGGGCTGTCGGCCGGCACGCCGTGCCAGCGCTCCACGTATCCCAGCGCCTCCTGGCGCATGAGCGCCGGCTCCCTCCGCAGGCATTCCGGTATCCACTGGTCCACCAGGGTGACCGCCCCGACGCCCCGGAAACCGATATCCAGCCAGGCCTGGAAGACGGCGTCCATGGTCATGTCCATGTTGATACAGCAGGTGGTGCCGTTCTGGATCATCTCCAGCGCGCCGGCCAGTGACCAGGCATAGCCCAGGCGCTCATCGTGAGCCTGCCAATGGTCAGTATGGATGACGTCAGCGGCGGGATAGAGCACCCGCGCGCACCAGTCCACCAGTGAGACGCCGTCGTTCAGGCCTTTCAAGAAGTTCTGATAGAGGTGAGTATGGGCATTGATGAGGCCTGGCATGACGGCCCGACCACAGCCGGGTATAATATCCCACTCCGGTTGGGGTGTGAAGCGGCCGATGCCGGCGATGCGATTGCCCTCGATAAGCAGGTCCTGGTCCTGCAGGACGCGGTTCGCATCACAGACGATGAAGGAGGCGTTCTGGATGAGAATGGTCATGGTCCGTAAGACTTCCTTGTCCGATATGCCCCGCCGCGGGTCAGGACGCTTTTTCCCACAGGGCGCGTGCCGCCTGGCGCGTGCGGGCGCGCAGGCCGGCTTCGTCCGCGCCGGGTATCTCTCCATCGCGCATGAGGAAGCGGCCGGCTACCATCACGTTGCGCACATGCTGGGGGTTGCGCCAGAGGATCAGTTGGTCGTAAAGATTATGCGGCTCCGCCGGCGTGGGCAGGTCCAGCTCGATGGTGATCAGGTCCGCCGCGCAGCCCTCGGCCAGCCGGCCGGTGTGCTTCAGGCCCAATGCCTGCGCCCCGTGCGTGGTGGCCATCTTCCACACCAGCGGTGCCGGCATGGTCGTGGGGTCCAGCAGGCGCGCCTTATGCATCAGGAAGGCGCCGCGCATCACCTCGAAGAAGTTGTTGATGTAGCCGTCGGTGCCCAGGGAGACCGGCACGCCGGCGGCCAGCATCTCCGGCACTGGGCTGAATCCCCCGCCCACCTCGCAGTTGCTCAGCGGCATATGGGAGACCGAGACGCCGCGCTCGGCCAGCAGGGCGATCTCATGCGCGTCGATCTGCACGCATTGGGAGGCCAGCACGCGCGGCCCCAGCAGTCCCCAATGCTCGTACTGCTC
>JACIWP010000025.1 GCA_014360855.1 Anaerolineae bacterium | reverse complement strand
GTAGGCCAGCGGAGCGCCCAGCGAAAAGTACACCAGATAGGGCTTGCGGCGCGGCTTATTGTGGATCCAGCGCGCCGCCACCAATTGTATAGTTGTCCACCCTACCGTCTGGAGGGAGGTGATCAGCCCGATGAGCGGGTTCGAAGCGGTCAAATAGCGCAGAAATACCGGCATCACCGTATTGGAGCTGAAGAAGGCCAGCCCCATCCCGAAGGTGATGTAATTCCCCACGAGCAGGATCATGTTGCGGCGAAGCCCGCGTGGAACAGCCTCCATGCTATGCACCCTCTGTTGCAGAAGATGTGCGCAATCGCAGCCACAATGAGGCCGCCGGCGCATCCAACAGCCAGGTCACCGTGCCGGCCCAAGGCCGCACGCGCGCCGCCGGCAGGGCGTTGCGGTGCAGTGTCGGGTCTAACAGTATGCGGCACACCACCACCGCCTTGCGCTCCCCCGTCACCAGAAAGAGGACATATCGCGCCGCGTTCAACACCGGCAGGGTCAGCGTCACCCGCGGCAGTGCCTCCCCCAGCCGATGATTGACCATGGCCCAGCGGCGCGTCTCCAGCACCGCCGGCGTGCTGGGGAAAATCGACGCGGTGTGCCCATCCTCCCCCACGCCGAGGAAAATCAGGTCAAAGGCCGGCTCCTCCCCGAAAAAGGCGCGCAGTTCCTCCTCGTACGCCGCGGCGGCCTGCTCCGAGCCTTCCTCACATCGCACACGGTGGAGATGGGCCGGCGGGATATCCAGGTGGGACAGCCACTCCCGCCAGGCCAGGCCGTAGTTGCTGTCGGGATGGTCGGGGGGCACACAGCGCTCATCGCCCCAGAAAAGGTGCACCCGCTCCCACGGCAGAGCCTCGCGCCATGCCGGCTCTCCCAGCAGGCGGTAGAGCGGCGCCGGCGTATTCCCGCCGGCCAGCGCGACCACATACCGGCCGCGCGCGGCGATGGCCTCCCGGCCGGCTTTCACGAAACGCTCCGCCGCCTCCAGGGCAACTTCCTGATCCGTGGGCAGGACCCGCACCTCGACCATACAGTACGCCACCTCTTCCCCTCTCACGCGCCCTGACAGCCCAAGCTCCAGCGCCGGCCGGATTCCGCCAGCAGTGCGTCCGCCTCCGCCGGCCCCCAGCTACCCGGCTCGTAAAAATACAGCGGCACCTCGTCCGCGTCCCATGCCGCGACAATCGGATCAATCAGTTCCCACGAGCGCTCGATCTCATCCGCCCGGGCGAACAGGGACGCGTCCCCCTGCAGGGCGTCCAGGAGCAGGCGCTCATAGGCATCTGGGAGCACGATGCCCTCCGCGGCGTAGTGGTACTCCATATTGACCGATTTGGTGAGCATGCCGGCGCCCGGCACCTTCACCTCAAAGTGCAGATGGAACCCCTCGTCCGGCTGGATGCAGATGGCCAGCGAGTTGGCCGGCAGACTGCGCCCTTCCATCAGCTCGAACATGAGATGCGGCACCGCCTTGAACTGAATCAGTATCTCGCTGGCCTTCTGCGCCAAACGCTTGCCCGAGCGCAGGAAAAAGGGCACATCCCGCCAGCGCCAGTTGTCAATGTACAGCCGCAGTGCGCCGTACGTGGCTGTGCGCGAATCCGGCGCGATGCCCGGCTCCTGGCGGTAACCCAGGTACTGCCCCCGCACGCTGTCGCGGCGGGCATCCACCAGCCGCACGGCCCGCAGGACCTTGGCCTTCTCGTCGCGCAGGCATTTGGCGTCAAAGGCCGCCGCCGGCTCCATCGTCGTCAGGGTCAGCAACTGCATCAGATGATTCTGGAACATGTCCCGCAGGACGCCGGCCTGATCGTAATAGCCGGCGCGATGCCCCACACCGATGGATTCCGCCACCGTGATCTGGACATGGTCAATATAGGTGCGGTTCCACAGCGGTTCGAAGATGGTGTTGGCGAAGCGGAAGACCAGCAGGTTCTGCACGGTCTCCTTGCCGAGATAATGGTCAATGCGGTAAATTTGCTCCTCCGCAAAGTAATGATGCAGTTCCGCGTTCAGCGCCCGGGCGCTGGGCAGGTCCCGGCCGAAGGGCTTCTCCACCACGATGCGCACCCAGCCGGCCTCGCTCCGGGACAGGCCGGCCTCCCCCAAATGGCGGATGATAGGGACATAGAGCGCCGGCGGCGTCGCCAGGTAAAACAGCCGGCGGGCCTGGCCCTCCTCCACCCCGCGCGCTCGGTCCATCTCCTCCAGCCATGTGCGCAGTGCCTGGTAGGATTCGCCCGCTTCATAATCCAGGTGTCGGTAGTGCAGGCGCGGGGCAAAGCCGTCCCAACGGGCGCACAGTCCTGGCGATAGACGGGCATAGGCCCGCGCGCCCTCCAGCATGCGCCGGCGAAACTCCTCGTCGGAGAGCGGCGAGCGGGCCACCCCCAGGATTTCCAGCTCCCGCGGCAGGAGGCCGGCGCAGTACAGGCTGAACAGCGCCGGCACCAGCTTGCGTTGGGTCAGGTCGCCGGATGCGCCGAAGATGACCAGCGTGGCCGGCGCGTCAGGCATTTTCGCCATGAGCCTCCTCCTCGCCGGCGCGGCGCACCGCATGCCCGCCGAACTGCCGGCGCATGGCCGCCAGCAGGCGCGCTGCATAACTGTCCTCCTGGCGGGAGATGAAGCGGGCCATCAGCGACAAGGTGATCACCGGCGCCGGCACGTCCAGGTCAATGGCCTCCTTCACCGTCCAGCGCCCCTCGCCCGAATCCTCCACATACGGGGCGATCTCCCGCAGGTTCACATCCTCTCCCAGGGCCTGGGCAATCAGGTCCAGGAGCCAGGAGCGCACCACACTGCCGTAGCGCCATATCTCGGCCACCTGATGCAGGTCCAGCGCGAATTCCCGCTTGCTCCGCAGGATCTCGAACCCCTCGGCATAGGCCTGCATCATGCCGTACTCAATGCCGTTGTGCACCATCTTGACGAAGTGGCCGGCCCCTGTGGGCCCCACATGCCCCCAGCCCCGGTCGGGCGCCGGCGCCAGCGTCTCCAGGGCCGGCCGCAGGAGCTCCACCGCTTCCGGCGCGCCGCCCACCATCAGGCTGTAGCCCTGGGACAGCCCCCAGATGCCGCCGCTGGTCCCCACATCCACGAAATACAAGCCGCGGGCACGAAACTGCTCCGCCCGCCGCAGGGTGTCCTTGTAAAACGAATTGCCGCCATCCACCAGCACATCGCCGGCCTCCATGCGTTCCGCCGCCTCGGCCAGCGTCCGCTCCGTGGCCTCGCCGGCCGGCACCATGCACCACACCAGGCGCGGCCGGGACAGTCGGGAAACCAGCTCCGCGATCGAATAGGCCGGCTCCAGCCCCTCCGGCACCAGCGCCTGCGTCTTCTCCGGACTGCGGTTATAGCCCACCACGCGATGGCCGCCGCGCAGGAGCCGGCGCGCCATATTGGCGCCCATGCGCCCCAATCCGATCATGCCCAATTCCATCTGCCGCTCCTTTCTCCGGATCAGCCGCCTGCCGCCTGGGCGCGCTGGCGCCAGACCTCGTAGAGGGCCACTGAGCCGGCCACCGCCGCGTTCAGGGAATTCACCTTGCCGACCATGGGGAGATAGATCAGGAAGTCACAGGTCTCGCGCACCAGCCGGCTCATGCCCTCCCCCTCGCTTCCCACCACCAGCCCCAGCGGGCCGGTGAGGTCCGCCTCCACATACAGTTTGGCACCCGGGGCAAGCTCCACACCCGCCAGCCACAGGCCGGCCTCCTGCAGGGCCTGCATGGCGCGCACCAGGTTTGTCTCCTGGGCGATGCGCAGGTGCTCCACCGCGCCGGCGGAGGCGTTCACCACCGCCGGCGTGACGCCGGCCGCCCGATGCGCCGGCATTACCACGCCGTCCACCCCCAGCGCCTCGGCAGTGCGCAGTAAGGTCGCCACATTCTGCGGGTCCTGCAGGTGATCCAGCAGGAGCATCAGCGGCGGGGGGTCGCGCCGCGCGCACAGCTCCTGCAGTTCGCGCAGGGGGACATACGGGTACGGGGAGGCCTCCGCCAGGATGCCGTGATGTTTGGCGCCGGCCAGGCGCTTATCCATCTGCTCGCGCGGGGCCGTGCGCACCGGCACGCCAGCGCGCTCGGCCATCTCCACGATATCGGCCAGCGCATCGCGCACTTTGGCGCCCTCTGCCAGGTAGATGGCATAGATGCGCCGCCGGCCGGCGCGCAAAGCCTCCCGCACCGCGTTGCGGCCGTACAGCAGGTCAATCATCATGGTCGGTTTGTTCCATCAGCGCATGCGCCAGCGTGTGCCCTCGGGGCCGTCCTCGAGGATAATGCCCATCTCGTTGAGCCGCTGTCGGATGCGGTCAGCGCGCGCATAGTCCTTGGCCTGGCGCGCTTCCTGCCGCAGTTCGATCAAGAGCTGGACGAGCTGACCGGTCAGGTCCGCGCCGGCCGCTTCCTCGAATTTGGCCGGCAGTAACCCAAGCACATCGCCGGCCAGCTCATTGTACGTCTGATTGATGGCGGCCAGCGAGGCGGCGGAAAGGGGCCGGCCGGTATTGATCCAGGTGTTGGTCTCGCGCGTCAGCTCGAACAGTGCCGCCAGCGCCTGCGGCGTGCCGAAATCGTCATCCATGGCCTCCAAGAAGCGCGCTGTATGTTCCTCCAGCACGCGCACTACCTCCGGGTCGGGGTCATCGGTGGGCTGGCCGGCCCGCGCCAGCGCATCGCGCACCAGCTTCACGGCGATGTGCAGGCGCTCCAGCCCGCGCTCGGCGGCCTCCAGCGCCGGCTCGGAGAAGTCCAGCGGCGAGCGGTAATGACTGCTCAGCACGAAGAAGCGCACCGCCAGCGGCGAATAACGCTGAAACGCCTCTTTGAGCGTGACGAAGTTGCCCAGCGATTTGCCCATCTTGACGCCGTTGACGGTGACCATGTTGTTATGGAGCCAGTAACGGGCGAAGGGCACGCCGGCGGCCGCCTCCGACTGCGCGATCTCGCATTCGTGATGGGGGAACTGGTTCTCCAGCCCGCCGCCGTGGATATCGAACGGCTGGCCCAGGTACTTGGTGGACATGACCGAGCACTCGATATGCCAGCCCGGATAGCCCCACCCCCAGGGGCTGGGCCAGCGCAGGATATGGCCTGGCTCGGCGCGCTTCCAGAGGGCAAAGTCGGCCGGGTGCCGCTTCTCGGGGTTGGCCTCGATGCGCACGGCCTCGACCAGCTCCTCAATACGCCGGCCCGAAAGCTTGCCGTACTCCGGGAAGGTCTCCACCGAGAAATAGACCGAGCCGTTCACCTCATAGGCGTGCCCCTTTTCCAGCAGGGTGCGCACCAGCTCGATCATTTCCGGGATGTGGCAAGTGGCGCGCGGCGAGATATTGGGCCGCAGGACGTTCATGGCGTCCATGTCCTCGAAATAGGAGCGGGTGTAAATCTCCACCAGCTCCATCGGCTCCAACCGCTCCAGCCGCGCCTTTTTCAGGATTTTATCCTCGCCGGCGTCCGCGTCATCGGTCAAATGCCCGACGTCGGTGATGTTCTGCACGTAGCGCACCTGATAGCCCAGATAGCGCAGGTAGCGCACCACCACGTCAAAGGACACATAGCTCTTGGCGTGTCCCAGATGCGCATGGCCGTAGACCGTCGGGCCGCAGACATATATGCCCACTTTCCCCTCGTGCAAAGGGACGAAAGGCTCTTTACGTCGGGTCAGCGAGTTATACACGTACAGTGTCATCGTCTCATCTCCTCTCCGCCAGGGCGTTCCGCACGCGGGCCACGCGCTCCAGACAGCGCTCGCGGCCCAGCAGGGCAATAACCAGGTGAAGCTGGGGGCCGTGCAGGCGGCCGGTGAGCGCGGCGCGCAGGGGGAACATGACCTGCCGGCCGGCCAGCCCGTGCGATGCTTTCAGCGCACCCCGCAGTTCCGCCAGCATCTGCTGGACGCTCTCCGGCCGCAGGTCCGCCAGCCGGCGCAGGCGCTGGTCGAACTCCGCCAGGACAACGCCGGCGGCCGGCTCCGCCAGCACCTGTTGGGCGTCCGGCTCCAGCGGGACATCCGCGAAGACAAAGCGCACTGCGTCCGTGATCTCGGACAGACAGGCCAGCTCCTCATAGACCGCTTCCACCAGGGCGGCCAGCCATGCCTCCGGGTCGGGGAAGCCGCAGTCCGGCCGCCAGGCCGTCTCGGCGCCGAAGGCCTCCCGCAGGTACGGCCGGCACAGCGCCACAATATCAGCCAGCGGCCGGCGCTTGAGATGCTGGCGGTTGAACCAGGCCAGGCGCTCCAGGTCAAACACCGCCGGGCTTCGGGACAGCCGTTCCAGCGAGAAGTGGCGCACCATCTCATCCAGCGTCATCAGCTCACTGCCGGTGCCCGGCGTCCAGCCCATGAGTGCCAGGAAGTTGGCCACGGCCTCGGGCAGGTAGCCCTGCCGGCGGTACCAGTCCAGCTCCATGTCCCCATCGCGCTTGCTGAGCTTCTTCCGCTCCTTATTGACGATGAGCGGCAGGTGGATGAAGGCCGGCGGCTCCCATCCAAAGGCCTGGTACAGCAGGATATGCCGCGGCAGGCTGGGAAGCCATTCATCCGCCCGCATGACGTGTGTGATGCGCATGAAATGGTCATCCACGATATTGGCCAGGTGATAGGTGGGGAAGCCGTCCGATTTCATCAGGATGAAGTCATCCAGGGTGGCGTTGCGCACCTGGCGCTTCCCCAACAGCAGGTCGGTATATTCCGTTTTGCCGGAGGTGGGCGTCTTAAAGCGAATGACCGGCTGAATGCCCTGTGCCTCCAGGGCGCGGCGCTCCTCGGCGGTCAGATTGCGACAGCGCCGGTCGTAGCGCGGCGGCACGCCGCGGGCTAACTGCTCCGCCCGCATCTGCTCCAGCCGCTCGCTGGAACAGTAGCAGTAATATGCCTTATCATGCTCGATCAGATAGCGCGCCCATTCCTGGTACAACGCCAGTCGTTCCGACTGCACATACGGCCCATAGGGGCCGCCCACATCCGGGCCTTCGTCCCAATCCAGGCCGAGCCAGCGCAGGCTCTCATATATGGCCTCGACCGCCCCCTCGATGCGGCGCGTCTGGTCCGTGTCCTCGATGCGCAGGACGAAAGCACCGCCCTGGGAGCGGGCAAATAACCAGTTGAACAGTGCGGTGCGCATGTTGCCCAGGTGCGGCCGGCCGGTGGGGCTGGGCGCAAAGCGCACCCGCACGGTACCTTCAGATGCCATCCGTCTCGTCTCCTTCGGGGCCGCCGGCGGGCTGGCCGCTGTCCCGCTCCACTGCCATACCGCCCGCCTGCCAGTGTCGCGCCACCGCCACGATGGCGCGCACGGCGCCGGCCGTCCCCAGCTTCGAGGTGTTCAACACCAAGTGATACAGGGTCGGGTCCATCCAATCCACGCCGTAGTGCCGGCGCAGGTACTGGCCGCGCGCTTCGTCGCTGGCCCTCAGCCGGCGCAGAGCCTCCCCGCGCGAACACCTGTCCCGCTCCATCACCCGGCGCAGACGGTCCTCAAACGAGGCCAGGATTTGCACGTGCACGGCACGCGGGTCATCCCGCAAGATGGCCTGGCCGCCCATCCCGACGATGAGCACGTTCCCCTGCTCCGCCAGATCGCGGACCACCATTCCGATGACCTGCACATACCGCTCCAGGCTGGCCGCCGTATCGCGGGCGGAAGGGAAGGCCGCGGCGAACGCCCCTCCGAAGGGAAGCGCCCAGGGGCTGACGCTCTCCGTGGGAGGTTCCTGGGAGGGGCGCACGCCGCCGGCGGCCAGTATGCCCATCAGCTCAATCATGCGCTGTACCAGCCCCCGCTGTCCCTCGTAGGTCAGCTCCTCGAAGACGACCTCCGGCACGCCGGCGGCCAGCGCGGCGCGGCCGATCAGCGCCCTGTCAACGACCTGTAATTCCAGAGCCTTTGCCACGCCGGCGATCACCAAATCCGCCCCCGCGCCCATCTGGCGCGAGACCGTGATAATCGTCATGCCCCCCGAATCTCCCAAATTATGCGCACTAACCGTTCACCTGCGGTGTGGCGAACAGCATGCGGCCGGCGGCCGTCTGCAGAACCTTGGTCACCATCACCGTGATGGTCTGATTAATATAATGCTTGCCGTTCTCCACCACCACCATCGTGCCGTCATCTAGGTATCCCACGCCCTGGTCCACCTCCTTGCCCTCCTGGATGATGTGCACCTGCATCGTCTCCCCGGGCAAGATGACCGACTTGACGGCGTTGGCCAGTTCGTTGATGTTCAGCACGGTGACCCCCTGCAGCTCGGCCACCCGGTTGAGATTGTAATCGTTGGTGATGATGGGACAGTGATACTTCTTGGCCAGCAGGATGAGCTTGTCGTCCACCTCGCGGGTGCCTTCCACATCCATATCGGTGATGCGGATGGGGACCACCGAATCCTTCTGGAGCTTGTTGAGCATCTCCAGGCCGCGCCGGCCGCGGTTGCGGCGCAGGGGGTCCGGCGAATCAGCGATGTGTTGAAGTTCCGCCAGCACAAAGCGCGGTACTGTGATGACGCCGGTGATGAAGCCGGTGCGGCTGATATCGGCGATGCGGCCGTCAATGATGGCGCTGGTGTCCAGCAGTACCATATGCCGGCCACCCCCTTGCCCGCCCCCCTCGAACCCACTGAAACGGGACTCGAACAGGGCGAACAGGTCCGCCTGCCGCATGACCATCACCGCCACGCCCAGATAGCCGAAGATCACCGCCCCCACGAACGGCAGGATCTGCCCGAACGGCGCCGGCAGTAACGAGAGCGGCAGTGCCAGCAGTGCCGCGATGATCAGCCCGACGACCAATCCGATGACGCCGGCGGTGAGCTGATGGGCCGGCATCTGGCGGATAGCGCGTCGGACCGCGCGGAACGGCCTGGTAGTGAAATAAGGCGTGACGAGCAGACCAAGTGCGGCGCCGGCGAGGGATAAGACGATGATATACGGTAGGGAACTGGGTTGAGACCCGCCAAGGATGAAACCCACCTGCCAGCCAATAATGCCGAAGGCGATCATCCCCACCAGGCGCAGGAAAAATTCAAAGCTCATAATCATATCCTCCATCAATAAACCCTGCGGATTATCTATTCAATTGTACGGCGCGGCCGGCGGCAGAATGAAAAATGATAGAGCGATAATACGGAATGACATTCACCCGCCGGCAGATGGAATTACCCTTCCTCACCTCCTTTCATCACTAACGGGAAACATGCCGCTGATATATTGATCCCCCAATACTCCATCCGCTCAGGGGTTGGTATCTCAACAAGGATGCGCACAGCGTATCCGCACTACCTAATATAAATATATCCGACTTTGCCAACAAGTCAACACCGGGCCTGGACCCTGCGCTGGCGGGCGGCTTCGAACAGGATAATACTGCCGGCCACCCCCACGTTCAGGGACTCGGTCTGTCCCAGCATCGGGATATAGATAGCCTCGTGCGCCAACCGGCGCGCCGCCGGCGATGGGCCGTGCGCCTCACTGCTCACGATAAGCGCCGCCGGCCGCGTCCAATCCACCTCGTCATAACTGCGCTCGCCCCTCACATCAGCCAGGTAGACGGTCAGCCCCTGGACGGCGCCGGCGATATCCTCCCAGCGCATGCCCCAGCGCATGGGAAGACGAAAATGTGCGCCCATCCCGCCGCGCACCACCTTGGGGTTGAAGACATCGGTCGTGCCCTCGCTCAACAGCACCAGCTCCACGCCGGCGGCCTCCGCGGAGCGCAGAAGCGTGCCCAGGTTGCCGGGGTCCGCCACCGCATCCACAATCAGCACCAGCCCGGGGTACTGCGGGGCCGGCCGCTCGGGGAACGGCACGACAGCCAGGATGCCCTGCGGCGTCACTGTCTCGGCCATGTGCTCCATCACATGGGGTGCCACCTGCTCCGCCGGCCATCCCTGCTGGCGGATGCGCGCCAGCACTTCTCGTCCTTCCGCTCGTTCCGCAAACTCCTGGGTATAAAAAACGAGAGCGGGCTGGAGACCCGCTCTCAGGGCTTCTTCCACCAGGCGAAGGCCTTCGACAACGAACCTCCGCTCGCGACAGCGTGCCGGCCGCTCGTACAGGGAGCGGACGTATTTGACCTTGGGGTTGGAAGTGCTGGTGATGCCTGCCGGCACGGGCACTCCTCCCTTGCGAGCGCCTGCCGCCGGGCTAGCTGGCCAGGGCGACCTTGGCGGCTTCCGCTAGTTCGGCGAAGGCGGCGGGCCGGCGCACAGCCATATCGGCCAGGATTTTGCGATCCAGCTCGATGCCGGCCTGCTTCAGGCCGTGCATGAAGCGGCTGTAGCTCAGGCCGTGCAGGCGGGCGGCGGCGTTGATGCGGGTGATCCACAGCCGGCGGAAATCACGCTTGCGGTTGTGGCGATCGCGCTGTGCGTACCACAGCGACTTCAGCATGGCCTCGTTGGCCCGCTTGAAGCGGCGTGTGCGGGTCAAGCGCTGACCCTTCACCATCTTGAGGATTTTGTTGTGACGACGACGAACCATCACACCACGTTTTACCCTTGGCATACTCACCTCCTCTCACCGCACAGGCACGTGGTGTCGGACGCCCGGGCGGTGGAACGAAAAATGAATTGGATTTAGTGTCCGGTCTTCTGGAGATAGGGGGCCAGCCGTGCGACACGGCGCTTAGCGCCGCGGCTTTCGACCTCGATCATGCGGTCGAACAGGGCCTTGACGCGCGCCGACTTTTTGCGCCGCAGATGGCTCTTGCCGATCTTCGTGCGCATGAGCTTGCCCGAACCGGTGTACCGGAACCGCTTGGATGTCGCTTTATGCGTCTTCAGTTTTGGCACGTTATCCCTCCCTGTACAATTAAGAGATACTCACTTGGCAAGGCTCTGACAGGAAGACGCCGGCCTTTCAGCCGGCGCGCCCGCAAAAGCCTATCCATTTACGCCCGATGGACGAACCGCGTTATTTGGAAAGGGGGGCAAACAGCATCACCAGCGTGCGCCCTTCCACCTGGGGCTCCTGCTCTACGGATGCCACATCGGCCACCTCTGCCGCTAGGCGGTCCAGCAGTTCCTTGCCCACCTCCGGATGGGCCAACTCTCGGCCGCGGAAGAGCACCCGCACCTTCACCTTGTGGCCGCTGGCGAGGAACCGACGCATGTCTCGCAGTTTGAAGGCCAGGTCATGTTCGCCAATCTTCGGACGCAGGCGCACTTCTTTGACTTCGATGGTCTTCTGGGACTTACGGGCTTCCCGCTCGCGTTTGGCGCGCTCGTAGGCGAACTTCCCGTAATCCATCAGCCGGCAGACGGGCGGGTCCGCATTGGGGGAGACCTCCACCAAATCAAGGCCTCGCTCCTCGGCCAGGCGCAGTGCCTCCGCCGGCGTCATCACGCCGACCTGCTTGCCCGTCTCGTCAATGACCCGGACCTGCGATGCCCGGATTTCCTCGTTGACGCGATGTGCTTTACTGCTGATAGCGGCTCCTCCCTTTCACATGCAGTGCATCGGAAACGACTGGCACACCAAAGCGGCCAGCAGATCCACTTCCCTGGCCGGCACAGCCAAAACTATACCATAAGCACCGCCGAAAGTCAAATAAAGGTGACAGTCACCTCTAAATGGAACCTTTCCCCAGGGCTTGACGTCATAATAATGGTCTGCGATAATAGAACGACCTGAATGAACTCTGCCCCCTCGCCGCGGCTTCTGCAGTGCTGTGACCCGCTCCGGTAGGGCGTTTGCGCCTCTCCACTTCATGCTGGAAGGAAGGATGAAAATGATGTCCGGAGACAAGATGACGGTTGCGATGGTATCTATCCTGGTGATTCTCGCTATGCTCCTGCCGGCATGTGCGCCGCGCACGCCCACACCCCAGCCCACCCCTACGAGCGGCCAGACGCCGGCGCCGGGCGGGCTACAACCGGTATCGTTCGGCCCTCTGCCCCCTGTCCTGGTATCCCGCACGCCGGCCCCCGGCGAGGAATGGCGGCCCGGCCAGCCGGTGGTGCTCACCTTCGACCAGCCCATGGACGCCGAATCGGTGAAGGCCGCCTTCTCCATGCGGCCGGCGCTGGAAGGGGAACTGCGCGTCGAGGGGCGCTCCGTCATCTTCACGCCCAAAACCGCGCCCGAACGTTCTGCCACCTACCACCTGACGCTGGCCGAGACGGCCAAGAGCGCCGCCGGCCTGGCATTGAGCCGGCCGCTGGAACTCCGCCTGCAGACGGTCGGCTTCCTGGAGGTTTCCTCGGTACAGCCGGCAGACGGCGCCATAGATGTCAGCCCTGACAGCATGATCCTCGTGGTCTTCAACCGCCCAGTGGTCCCTCTCACATCTATTGAGGACCAGAAGGGTCTGCCCCAGCCGCTGGTCATCGAGCCGGCGCTGGAAGGGGAGGGCGCATGGGTGAATACCTCCGTGTACGCCTTCAAGCCGGCAAAAGGTCTGGCCCCTTCCACCGAGTACTGGGTCACCGTCAAGGCCGGCCTGCAGGACACCACCGGCGGAGAGCTGACCCAGGACTTCACCTGGTCCTTCTACACCGCACGGGCGGAAGTCATCAGCACCGAGCCGGCCGGCGATATGATCGCCCCGGAGAGCCCCATCACCGTGACCTTCTCCGTGGCCATGGACCCCGCGTCCACCGAACAGGCCTTCTCCCTGCGCCATGAAAAGAGCGGGGAACAGGTCGCAGGCACCTTCCAGTGGTCCGAGGACGGCCGGCAGATGATCTTCCGGCCGGCGGAGATGCTCCGCTTCGGCGAGGAGTACCAGGCGCTCATTGATGACACCGCGCGGCCGGCCGTCGGAGAAGAGACCCTGCTGGCGCCGGCCAAATGGAGCTTCCGCGTCGTGCCCCTGCCGGCGGTCAAGAGCACTTCTCCAGCCCAGGAGGCGAAGAATGTGGACCCCTACAGCGGGGTGGAGATTTACTTCACCGCGCCAGTGGTGGAGAAGACCATCGCGCCCAACCTGCGCATCATCCCCGAACCGACCGACGTCTACACCTATTACTCCGAATATGAGGCGCGGCTGTGGATATCCTTCTCGAAGGAGCCGCAGACCGACTACACCATCATCCTGGGCGCCGGCATCAGCGACCGCTGGGGCAACCATCTGCCGGGAGATTTCACCCTGCGCTTCCGCACCGGCGACTACCCTCCCAGCCTTTCGCTGGTCGGTGCCAGCGGCATGGCCGGCACGTACAACGCCTACTGGCCGGCGGAGGTGGTGCTGAACCACCGCAACATCGAGGGCGTCGAGTGGGCCTTGTTCCGCCTCTCCCTCGAAAACTACCTTAAATTCGAGGGGGACAGCGGTTGGCGCGAATACGAAAATTTCGTCCCCTCGGAGAGAGACCTGTTGTTCCAGGGCCAATTGGCGTTCGACACCAAGCCCAATGCCCTTGGCAGGACCAAGCTCTCGGTCATCGGACAGGCCGGCGCCACGCTCCCTCCTGGCCTCTATTTCCTGCGCGTTCTGCCGACCGGTATGACGCAGAAAGAGCGGGCGCAGTACGCCATCCGGCATGTCATGATTGTATCCCCCTATCACCTCATCCTGAAGACCGGCGCGGCGGAGAGCCTGCTGTGGGCCACTGACTGGAAGACCGGTGATCCGGTACGCGATATCCCTGTGCATCTGTACGACAAGGGTGCTAAGGAGATCGCCGCCGGCCGCACCGACGAGCGCGGGCTGTTCCAGGCCCCCCATCCCCAGCAGGATATGTGGAGCTCCGTGGTAGCGGTGCTGGGCGACCCGGCCGAGCCAGTCGGCGTCATTAGCCGGCGCTGGAACGACGGCATCTCCCCCTGGGAATTCGACATCCCGTCGGAGAACTATATTATCCCCTACTGGGTGGGCCATCTCTATACCGACCGGCCCATCTATCGGCCGGGGCAGACCGTGCATTTCAAGGGCGTCCTACGGGCGGACGACGATGCGCAGTACTCCCTCCCCACGAGCATCAGCTCGGTGCGGGTGCGCATCAACGACCCGCAGGGCAACAAGGTGTACGAGGAGACACTGCCCTTGAGTCCCATGGGCACCTTCGCCGGCGATTTCGAGCTGGCCGAGGAAGCCGCCCTCGGCTACTACTATATGGAAGCCATTGTCCTGGGGGAATCCGAAGACCAGCCGGCGTACAGCTTCGGCCAGAGCTTCCAGGTGGCGGAGTACCGCAAGCCCGAATACCAGGTCTCCGTGACCACCGATAAAGACGAGTATATCCAGGGCGACGTCATCAACGCGGCGGTCCAGGCTAATTACTACTTCGGCGGGCCGGTGCGCAATGCCAAGGTGGAGTGGACCATCTTCAGCCAGGATTACTGGTTCGAATATCAGGGCAAGGGCTGGTACAGCTTCCAGGACTATGACTGGACGCAGGAACCGGGCTATTCCTTCTACGGCCGGGAGATTGCCAGCGGCGCCGGCCAAACCGACGCCGAGGGGCGCTTCGTCTTCCAGGTGCCGGCGCTCATCCAAGAAGCACGCTTGAGCCAGCAGTTCACCATTGACGTTACTATCACCGACGTCAACGACCAGGTGGTGGCCGGCCGTGCCAGCGCCATCGTGCACAAGGGCGAGTACTATATCGGCCTGCGCGCCCAGCGCTATGTGCTCAGCGCCGGCCAGCCGGCGGACATCGAGATCATCACCGTCGACCCGCAGTCCCAACCCATGCCCAATACCCCCCTCCGGGTGGTCGCCTACTCCACCCGCTGGGACAACGTCCAGCAGGAAGACGAATACGGCAACCTGTACTGGACCAGCAAGGTCATCGAGACGCCGGTCATCACCCGCACCGTGACCACCGACGCCAACGGTCAGGCGACCTTCACCTTCGTGCCGGAAAAGGGCGGGAGCTATCGCGTGCGCGCCATCGGCCGTGACCACCGCGAGAACGAGATCCGCTCCGCCGTGGATATCTGGGTCAGCGGCCGGCCGGACGAGTTCGTGAGCTGGCGGCAGGAGAACAACTACCGCATCGAGCTGGTCGCCGACCAGAAGGAATACCGGCCGGGCGATGTGGCCACCATCCTCATCCCCTCCCCCTTCTCCGGGCCGGTGAAGGCACTGGTGACGGTCGAGCGCGGCCGGCTCTACTCCGTGGAACTGATGGAGCTGACATCCAACAGCGCCACCATCAGCGTGCCCATCCGCGAGCAGTATGTGCCCAATATCTTCGTCTCTGTGGTGCTGGTCAAGCCCCAGGACGCCGCCGATCCACTGGGCTCCTTCCGCGTGGGATATATCCAGCTTCCTGTCACCGCGGAGAGCAAGGAGCTGAAGGTAGAGGTCATCCCGGACAAAGATACGTATCAGCCGCGCGATGCCGCCACGTTCACCATCCGGGCTACCGACTGGATGGGCCGGCCGGTGCAGGCGGAGTTCTCGCTGGGGCTGATTGACAAGGCGGTGCTGGCGCTGGGCGGCCCGGGCCAGGGCCTGATGAAGGATGCCTTTTGGCATGAACGTGGACTGGGCTTCACCACCGCCGGCAGTCTGGTCACCTCCGTCAACGTGCGTGCGGAGCAGGCCGTCGCGGAGATGCCGGCCGGCAAAGGTGGCGGTGGCGGCATGGAAGGTGCTGACATGTTCGTCCGCACCGAGTTCCCCGACACCGCCTACTGGAACCCCTGGGTCACGACCGATGCCAGCGGCCAGGCCGCGGTCACCGTGACCCTGCCGGACAACCTGACGACCTGGCGCATGGACGCCCGCGGCATCACCGCCGACACGCGCGTCGGCGTCCAGACTGCAGATGTCATCGCCACCCTGCCCCTGATGGCCCGCCCGGTACTGCCGCGCTTCTTCGTCATCGGGGACGAGGTCGAGATCTCCTGCATCGTGCATAACAACACCGACGCGCCGGCCTCCGTCCAGGTGACGCTGAGCGCGGACGGCGTGGAAACGGCCGATGTGCTCGGGCGCACGGTGGATGTGCCGGCGCACGGCCTGCAGAAGCTGAGCTGGAGGGCGCGCGTGCAGGCTGTCGAACAGGCCCGCATCCGCTTCACCGCGGAGGGCGCCGGCCTGCGGGATGCGGTGGAACATGTCCTGCCGGTCTATCACCCCTCCACACCGGAGACGGTCGCCACCGCCGGCCAGATCGACGCCAAAGGCGAGCGCGTCGAGGCCATCGTCCTGCCGCAGGTGCTGGATCCCAGCATGGGCGAGCTGACGGTGACCATAGACCCCAGCCTGGCCGCCGGCATGCGCGACGGACTGAAATACCTGGAAAGCTATCCCTATGAATGCATCGAGCAGACCGTCAGCCGCTTCCTGCCCAACGTCTTCACCTATCGCGCCTTGAAGAGCCTGGGCATCCGCAACCCCGAGCTGGAGGAGAAACTGCCCACGCTGGTCAGCACCGCCCTGCAGAAACTGTACTCCGCCCAGCGCTTCAACGGCGGCTGGGGCTGGTGGGTGCGGGACGACACCGATAACTATCTGACCGCCTATGTCCTCTTCGGCATGACGGAAGCGGCACGCGCCGGCTTCCCCGTAGATCAGGACGTCATGGCGCGCGCCGCCCGCTACCTGCGGGAACGCCAGTATCCCATCCGCACCACCACCAACGTCTGGCAAATCAACCGGGATGTCTTCCAGCTCTACGTGCTGGCGAACTATGATGAGTGGGCCGGCGAGGATGCCACCCGGGAGCTGAGCCGGGCCGTGCTCCTCTTCGACAACCGGCAGAAAATGGGCATCTGGGCGAAAGCCCTGCTGGCCAACGCCTTGGGCGCCATCGACCCCGGGCAGAAGAGCCGCGTGGACACCCTGCTCTCGGACATCTACAGCCAGGCCATCCTCAGCGCCACCGGCGCCCACTGGGAAGAGGCGTACCAGGACTACCGCAACATGAACACCGACACCCGCACCACAGCCATCGTCCTCTCTGCGCTGGCGCGCTATGACAAGGACAACCCACTCGCCGGCAACGCCGTGCGCTGGCTGATGTCGGTGCGTAAAGAGGGCCGCTGGGAATCCACCTACGAGACCGTCTGGGCCCTGCTCGGCCTGACCGACTGGATGGTGGCCACCGGCGAGCTGGAAGGGGATTACTCCTTCGCCGTGGACGTCAACGGCAATGTCATCGCCCAGGGTAAGGTGACCCCAGAGAACGTGGACGAGCAGGTGAAGGCGCAGGTGGCCATCGCCGACCTCCTGCTGGACCAGGCGAACCGCCTGCTCATCACCCGCAGTGCCGGCGCCGGCGAGTCCGACAAAGGGCGCCTCTACTACACCGCGCACCTGAAATACTACCTGCCGGCGGAAGAGGTCAAGGAACTCTCGCGCGGCGTCATCGTCTCGCGGGAATACCGCCTGGCCGATGCGCCCGACACCCCTATTACCGCCGCCAAGGTGGGCGACGTCATCCAGGTGCGGCTGACCATTATCGCGCCCAATGACCTACACTACGTGGTGCTGGAGGACCCCTTGCCGGCCGGCTGTGAGGCCATTGATACTAGTCTGGAGACCACCAGCGCCACCATGGAGCCGCCGCGCCTGGAGCAGGTGGAGAAGCCGGAAGGCCCCTGGTGGAAGTGGTGGTGGTACGGATGGTGGACCCCCACCCATACCGAACTGCGGGATGAAAAAGTGGTGCTCTTCGCCACGTACCTGGCGAAAGGCACTTATCAGTACACCTATCTGATGCGCGCCAGCCTGCCGGGCAGTTTCCAGGTCATGCCGGCGACGGCCTACGAGATGTACTTCCCCGAGGTCTTCGGGCGGAGCGCCGGCCGGCGCTTCGAGATCACCCGCTGAAAAAGGGAAATCATAGGGGGCCAGCAGTGCTGGCCCCCTATGCGTTTTCATCAGGTGCCGATATATCGGGCATATAGGGTGCGCGCCTCCGCTTCATCAGTCGTGCCCTTGATGATAGCGCGCCCATTGGGGAAGACGATCAGCTCCCGCCCATCCACTTCCAGACTGAGCAGGAAACCGTTGTAGATCACACGAACCACATTCGAAAGCCGGATCGCCAGCTCTTCCAGGGAC
>JACIWP010000024.1 GCA_014360855.1 Anaerolineae bacterium | reverse complement strand
GTGCGGCACCGGCGCTCGTCGGTGCAGGATGACAGCCAGCTCCGGTCCGAAACACGCCGGCAACTCTCCGATCCAGAGCTGTGGCGGAAATGGCGTATGGTGGTGCTGGGCGATTCCATCGTCCACGGCATGGAACTCCCGGAAGAGCAGACCTTCCCATATCTGGTCCAGCGGCATCTGCAGACATATGCCAACCGCCAGGATGTGGTGGTGATCAACGCCGGCATCCCGGGCAACACCTCCCTGCATGGGCTTCAGCGGCTCCAGCGCGATGTCATCCGCTACCAGCCGCATATCACGCTGGTCTCCTTCGGGCTGAACGACGCCAACCTGCGCCGCCGGCCGCAGGACGCTTGGCTCGAGAAGGAACTTCTGCCCAAGGGCATGGGCCGGCTCCTGCACAGCTCGCATATCTACCGCACTGCCCGC
Source organism: Anaerolineae bacterium (assembly GCA_014360855.1). Lineage (NCBI taxonomy): Bacteria > Bacillati > Chloroflexota > Anaerolineae > Anaerolineae bacterium. Next base: position 17,778 of record JACIWP010000024.1, on the reverse strand, counting down.
TGTCGCCTGCGCCGGCTTGTGGAGGGCATCCGGCATCGTCCTCCCCTCGATTGGGATTCCCCGCCGGAGCCGGCCCCGCGTATCTCGCCGCCGGCTTTTCGCGCCGCGCTGATGTCCATGGTCCGCCGCCTCCGGCGCGCCACCTCCAGCCAGATTTTCCTGCTGACCACTCATCCGGTGCGGCCGACGTTCCTGGAAGACGAGAACTGGCGTCAGAGGCAAGAGGATATCCTGCGGCATTATAACGCCATCGTGCGCAGTGTGGCCGGCCAGACCGGTGTCGGGCTGATTGACATCGAGCAACTGTTCCAGCTTATCCATTGGGAGGATATCCTGGGCTCGGACGGCGTCCATCTGACCGCGCAGGGACAGGCGGTGTTGGCGGATATCATCTCCGATGCGCTCATCACGATAGGCGCTCTCGATTCGTGTTTACTGGGTATACCGGTATAGAGGTGCCATGGCTCGCCAGGGTTCTCGATGGTCCACCCGCCGGCTGATCGGGGTGCTGGCCGCGGCCTGCCTGGTCATCGTGGCGCTGACCTGGCTCATCTGGCGGGTCTACCCGCGGACTGCACCGCCGGCTGAGACAACTGCTGGGCCGGCGGCCGACCACTACGCGGAAGAGAGAGCGAATATGGTCAAATTCCAACTCATGGGACGGGACATCACCGACAAGGACGTGCTGGCCGCCATGGAGCGCGTGCCGCGCCATGAGTTCGTCCCAGAGGAATACCGCAGTCAGGCGTACGCCGACCACCCGCTCCCCATCGGTTACGGCCAGACCATCTCCCAGCCCTATATCGTGGCGCTGATGACCCAGCTTCTGGAGCTTCGCCCGACCGATAAGGTGCTGGAGATCGGCACCGGCTCCGGCTACCAGGCCGCCATCCTCGCTGAACTGTGCAAAGAGGTCTACACCGTGGAGATTATCAAGGAACTGGCGGAGCAGGCCGAGAAGCGGTTGAAGCGCCTGGGCTACACCAACATTCGTGTCAAGCACGGCGACGGCTATTATGGCTGGGAGGAGCACGCGCCCTTCGACGCCATCATCGTCACCGCCGCCCCGGACCATATCCCCCCGCCGCTCATCGCACAGTTGAAGGACGGCGGGCGGATGGTCATTCCTGTTGGGCCGCCGGGCGGCTATCAAACGCTGTGGTTGGTGAAGAAAGAAGGGGAGAAGATCATCACCCGCAATATCACCGGGGTCATCTTTGTGCCCCTCACCGGCGGGCACGAGATGGGCGGCCGAGAGCAGTGACGCGGCATGCGCCGGCATCCAGCACCTATCGGGAGCAGGACGTTGAGGCAGTGGTTGGCCCACGTCAGCGGCTGGCTGAATAGCTTCTGTGCCTTCCTCCAGTGGAGCGCGGCATACTACCGCCGGCTCCTGGCGGACCTGCGCTCGCGCCGACTGCACCCTCGCGAGCCGGCTGTCTCCCTGGCGCCGCCCGCCGGCATTTCCCCCGCATCCACTGGCCCCACACCGCAAAGGAGCGCTTCCATGTCCCCGACGGACGAAAGCCTTTTCCTGCACGAGCATCTCATCTTTCACCCTCGGACGGGCAAGCTGGACTTCGTGTTCGAGGGTGAGGCAGTTCTGGCGAACTTCTCCGCCTCCCTGACCTACACCGTCGCCGGCGAGCGCCGGCAGCTTGCCTTTACCCCGGGCGCCTTCGCCTATAAGGTCGAGCCAGATGGGCTGGAAATCAGTCAGGCGGATGAGCACGTCCTGCTGACCTGCCGCGTGCGGCTGGCCGACCAGCTCGAGATGTGGCTGGAAGCCCGCAACCTGGGCACCCTGCCCGTGCAGGTGGAGCGGCTGAACGTGCTGGAGATGAACGCCGGCGCCGGCGGCCGGCTGAACCTGGGCGCGGCCCCCCGGCGCTGGAGCGTGTACCAGAACGGCTGGCAGTCCTGGTCGCCGGCCTTCGCCCGCCGACTGAACGGCTCCATCCACACCGTGCCCGACAGCGAACAGTACGCCCGCTATCATCTGCCGCATGGGAATCCCGACGCCGGCGGAGAAATCAGCAGTGAATGGTTCATTATGATCAGCGCTCGCGGCGGCCGGCGCACCCGCGGCGCCGGCGCCCTGCTCCTGGGCTTCGTCACCACGGCCGACCAGCTCGCCGAGATCCGCCTGCACGCCGACGCCGAGGCCTTCCACGGCCTGCGGGTCATCTGCCATACCGACGGCATCCCGTTGGAGCCGGGCGAGACCCTGCCATCGGAGCGCCTGGTCATCGCCGCCGGCCGCGAGCCGCTCCCCCTGCTCGAGCGCTACGCCGCGCGCCTGGGCGAGCTGATGGATGCGCGTCAGCCGGCCCATATCCCCACCGGCTGGTGCACCTGGTATTACTTCTTCGGCGAGAACACCCAGCAGGACGTGCTGGACAACCTGGCCGAGCTGGGGCGCGAGAACCTGCCGCTGGATTACGTCCTCATTGACGACGGCTACCAGCGCGCCATCGGCGACTGGCTGACCCCACACCCGGAGCGTTTCCAGGACATGGCCGGCCTGGCGCGCGCCATTCGCGAGGGAGGCCGGCGCGCCGGCATATGGCTGGCACCTTTCGGCCTGGACCCGGAATCGGAGACCTTTCGGACACACCCCGATTGGGTCGTGCAGGATGAGCAGGGCCAGCCCGTCGTCGGCTGGCAGCACTTCGGCCGGGATATCTACGCCCTGGACCTGAGCCGGCCGGAGGTCCTCGAATGGCTGGCCTCTACCTTCCGCACCATGCGGGAGGAATGGGGGGTCGACCTCTTCAAGGTGGACTTCCTTTTCGCCGGCTGTGCACCCGGCCGGCGCCATGACCCCCATCTCACTCGCGCCCAGCTCCTGCGGCGCGGCCTGGCCGCCATCCGCCAGGCCATCGGGGATGACGCCTTCCTGCTGGCCTGCGGCGCGCCGTTGGGCCCCTGCATCGGATTGGCTGACGGCATGCGGGTGGGGCCGGATGTGGCCGCCAATTGGCATCCCTTTTGGCCGGACCTCTCCATGCCGGCCGCGGAAAACGCCCTGCGCAACAGCATCACCCGCTACTTCACGCACGGCCGGCTGTGGCTGAACGACCCGGACTGCGTCCTCCTGCGCGATCGGGATGACCAGTCCGATCTGGCGCTGGGCGAAATCCGCACCCTGGCCAGCGTGGTGGCCCTGTTGGGCGGGTTGACCATTTCCAGCGACAACCTGCCGACTCTGCGCAAGGGCCGGCTCAAGTATCTCCAGCAGATACTGCCGCCCACAGGTCTCTCCGCCGTGCCGCTGGACCTGTTCGAACATGAGCTTCCGCAGTGCCTGGCCCTGCCGGTGCGCCGGCCCTGGGGGGAATGGCTGGTGGTGGCGGTCATCAACTGGGAGGACCGCATCCAGACCACCGAAATAGACCTGCAGGCCATGGGACTGCCGGCCGGCAGTTACCACGTCTTCCACTACTGGCCGCGGCGTTATCTGGGCATCAGCCAGGGAACGCTGACCATGGAACGCCATCTGCCCCATGAGACGGTAGTCCTGCTCTTCAAGCCCGTCTCGGACGAGCCGGATATCCTGACCACCACCTTCCACGTTGCCCAGACGTTGGGCGAGGTCGCAGGGGTGGAGCGGACGCAGGAGGAGGACGGCCGCCGGCGCCTGACCATCCTGCTGGAGAAGCCCGGCTCGCAGTTCGGCGAGGTGTGGTTCACCTTCCCGCCGGCGTTGAAGATCAGCGCGGCGCGCGTCAACGGCCGCAAGCGCCAGGTCACCCTGGACAGCGTCGGCGTGGCCCATATGGGCCTGACGCTGAACGAGCGGGCGCGCATCGACATCGAGTTCGAACCCATTGACCCGCAGGGGGACGACACACAGCCATGACGGATATGCCTTGGGAAGAGCTGGCGGCGCTGGCGAACGAGGTGGACCGCCGGCTGTTGGAGCATTACGGCGATCCCGGGCCGGCGCCGGCCATGGACCCGATCTCGCAAATCGTCAACACCATTCTCAGCCAGAACACAAACGACGCCAACCGCGACCATGCCTACCGGCGCCTGCGGGAGCGCTTCCCCACCTGGGAGGCGGTGCGGCAGGCCCCCGTCGAGGCGATCGAGGAGGCCATCCGGCCGGCCGGCCTGGCGCCCCAGCGCGCCCCGCGCATCAAAGCCGCATTAGAGCACATTTACCAGCAGAGAGGAAGTCTGGAGCTCGATTTCCTGCGTCAACTGCCGGTGGAGGAGGCCCGACGGTGGCTGATGGGCATCCACGGGGTGGGGCCGAAGACCGCTTCCATTGTCTTGCTCTTTTCCCTGGGCATGCCGGCTTTCCCCGTGGACACGCATGTGCATCGGGTGACGCGCCGGCTGGGGCTGGCGCCGGCGCGCGCCACAGCAGAAAAGGTGCAGGACATCGTCGAGAAGCTGGTGCCGCCGGCGCGCTATTATCCCTTCCACATTAACTTGATACGACACGGCCGGCAGGTATGCACGGCGCGCCGGCCGCACTGCGAGGAGTGCTTCCTGCGGGACATCTGTGCCTATCCGCCGGCCAGGAGGGAGGGTGCCGGCACGCCCAGCGAGAGATACGGGGTATAGGCCATGGAGCGCCTTGACTGCCGCCGGCGGGTACCATCCTGACGTGAGTTGATGCGAGATATACGCTACTTGATCAGGCTCACCGCCCGGTATTCCCAGCTCTCGCCCGGCTCTCCGGATGTCCCGCCGCAGTTGCTCATGCACGAGCCACTGCAGTCCATGATGGCGACGATGGCCTTGCCGATGATGGGATTGCGCGGCTGTTTGGTTGGCGTTGGCTCAACCGTGCCCGGAGGCGGCGGGGTGGGCGTGGGAAGCTCAATGGGGTCCAGGCGCACGTTCTGGTCCCAGCCGACCACCTGGATGCATCCCACAGCGGTGATCCAATAGGTCAGGCCGCCGGGGCAGTTGCCCGAGGGATTGGTGCATCCGACCGATTCGAACAGCGGCACGGCCACGGTATCGCCGGCGCGCGCGTTGACGCCATCCTTGGCGCCGGCCTTCACGCCGGAGTCCCCGGAAATGCACGCCGGCAGCTCAATCCTCGCCCCGGAATTGCTCCGGATCCAACATTCCAGCTCGCTTTCTCCGCATCCAGGCTGGAGACACACATGGTCGTAAAGCCCTGGCACCCCCGACAGGTCCAGCCAGCCGCGGTCGCCCCCCACCACCACATCGTCATACCCATCGTTATTCAGATCGCAGTCATAGGTCTCGCAGTCCACGATCTGGTCGTCGTCCCAGACATAAAAGGGTTGATTACAGCGGGAGGCCTGAACCAGGTATCTCCATCGGTCGATGTCGAACGCCACCGGCCATAGGCCACAGGCACTGGTGACCCTACCACACGCGGCAGTGGCGTCCGCGCTGACAGTCACGGTGGGAATGCCGAAAATGCCCCCAAAAAACACCTCGACGCGTTCGATGGCGACCACGGTAACGGTGTTGCTTCCGACCGTGATGGTCGCTTCCTGGGCGTACGGGCGGTGATTGCGGGTCACGGCATATTCAAAGGCCTTCTGGCGGGCGGCCGATTCGCTGTTGCCCAGGCATAGTTCGCGTGCGCCGGCCAATGCGCCGGCGTCGGCGGCGTTCTGCATATGCCGGCGTTCCGTCCAGACCAGGCCGAAATCAATCGCCAGACCGATGACCAACAAAAGCCCCAGCAGGGCAAACGCCACCCATACCAGAGTCTGTCCTCTTTGGCGGGTGAACAGGTTCATTTCCCCTCCTTTCGCGGCATATACCGTTGCGGGTATGTGCCGGCCTTTTCCCGCTCACAACTGATCGTTTCCAAAGACCACCATCCGGGTAGTGCTCGATAGCACGAAATCCCCGATGCCCGTGATGCTCATTAGCCAGGTGTGGTGCTGGTACGACACTGTCACGCTGATGGGGTTTCCACTGCCGGCGCACTGTGCCAGCGGATCCGGGTCAATCATCACATTGCCAGGATATAGCTGAATGCCGCTGTTGGCCGCTTCCTGCAGGGCAGCGCTGATGATCTCATTGTGCAGGGCGGCCCGCTGAGCACTGCTATCCGGGTAGCACGGCAGGCGGGAGGCAACACGCGCACCCTCGCGAGCGGCATTGGCGATGACAATATAGGAATAGAACGCCCGGCCCAAGTCCACCACGCCGGCCAGCAGGAGAAGCAGAACAGGCGTCACAATGGCCATTTCCAGCAAATTGGCCCCACGTTCCGACTTCTTCATCCATCACTCTCCTTCCCGGCGACAATCACCAACCTGGTGAAGGTCACGTTTATAGCAGGATCATGTTTACGGCGCACGGCGGTCATAAATGCGTAAATAATACTGGCGCAACAGCTCGTCCACTTCGCTGTTCAGGCGCTCCCAAAAGTTTGCCATCCTTTCTTGTGCGGATGCCCATACATTCTGGACCTGCACGTTCCGCTGGACGCTCTCCACCGCCTGGGGCAGGAGGAGGACTGCGGCGAACAGGAGCATCAATGCGATGGCCAGCAAGGCCCAGCGTCTGGCGCGGCCGGCTTTCTCCGGCCTCAGGCGAACGGTGCGCCGGCCTCTCGCCAGCTCGCTGATGACGGCCGGCACGATGGCCAGCATCAGGCCGTACAGCACTGCCGAGATCAGCAGTCCGCCCAGCGGGGGCAACGGCATGCCCAGCCGCCAGTATGCCAGCCCATGGCCGGCCAAGGCGATAAGAGTCAGCGCCAGCGTCCAGAAGAGAACCTGCGCCAGCAGGCGCGGCAGGGCATATAGGAAGGGCCAAGCCAGTGGGAACAGCGCGCCCCAGATGATGCCGCAGATGGCCCACAGCAATCCCCCGATGACTGCGCCGGCGGCATATGGGCCGAACGCGGCCGGCGCGGAGGGCATCATGCCCGGCCAGACGCCGGCCAGCACCATCAGCAGGCCGATGCCGGCACCCAGCGCGCCGGCGAGCAGGAGCCCGCCGGCCGGCCGCATGATGACCCGCTGAAACAACGAGGGCTGGGGCACCACGCGGAAGCGCACCGGTATTTCCACGGCTTCCGGCATGGCGCGAGAACTCACGATGATGCGGGCTTGATAGGGTTCGGAATCGATCAGCAGGCTCGACGTGTTGACCGTCACCAGCGCCCGGCAGGGCTCCCCCTGGAACGATTTGGGCTCCACCTGTGCCCACGGATGGCTGGTCCGAAGTTCGCCGAAGCAGTATCCGCCTTTGCGATGCAGGCGGACGATCGCGGAAGCACTGTCGCCGGCCACGATATAGCCCAGGTCAACCTGTTTGGGCCGCACAGTGGGACGCCGGCGCGTCACCAGGCCGGTGCCGACCAGAAAGAGTTCCAGCGCCTGGCGGTAATCGGTGGGAGAGTCCCGTACCGCCGAGCGGGCCAATTCCGCCAGATGGGGCGCCCCAACCTCTTCCAGCCATTTTTCCAGGGTGCCGTTGCTGAGGTAATGGACGCCGTCGTCCGGATGGCGGTCCAGATGCCGCACCAGGGAGCGGATACTCCAGGCCCGGGTGCGCGTGCCAAAGGGACCTCCGGAGCGGAAGATGAAAGGCTTGGGAGCGCGCTGGGAGCGAGCCAGCCGGCGCTGTTGCAGTGCTTCTCCTAGAGCCGCGCGGGCTTCCTCATCGACCAGGGTTGCGTCTGGCGCCAGTTCGTCTGCCATAAGGGTCTCCGCAAGTGTTTCCTGTCTCAAACCAGTGGGTTCCAGGGCCTTCCATTCCGGGAACTCCGCTTTGGGAATGCTGACCACATGAAAGTGGCGAATGACGGGTTGGAGCTCCGGAAACTCATCCTGCAAAAATGCTCGCATGGCCTGGATGGCCCGTTGGGCGCCGGCGGCCAGGTGGCGAGAGCGGGTGTCCCCGCCCCCGGTTGCCGGCGCGCGCGAGGACAGCCTCGCGATAGCCTCCCAATCCACCGCCTGGCATAGCGCCAGACCCTTGGGACTGATGATGACGGCATCGAGAGGGTGCTGGAAGACCACGGCATTGGCGACGACGATATGGTCCTGCGGCAGCATCTCGCTGAGATATAAGGCCACAGAACCTTGTTCCACGATCCCGCCGGCAGCCAATAGCTCGGCCATATATGCCGCTCTCCCATCCCATCCATACAGAAGCGGCGTTACCCGTGCCGATCCGGCCTATTCCAGGATCACTTTCTCGTCCACCAAACGCTCTCGGACAAAGTTGCCGGTGGGAACGATGCGAAAGTGGGCGGCGTCGAGGGCGTACTCCATGTCCACCGCGCTCACGCCGGCGCGGTTCTTCTCCACGCTGATGACCACCCAATTGCGCATGGCCTCGGCCTGCAGAGGGTTGTAGATGAGATGTTCCCGGCTGAGGATGGCGTACTTGTTGTTGAGAATAAGGCCGATATCTGCCTCGTACTGCAGGGCAGAGCTTCCCCGCAGATCGGCGAAGCGCATGCGCTTGGACTTCAGGCCCGGGCGGTCAGCCGCGGCCACGGCGATGACGGGAATGTTCAACGCCTTCGCCAATTCCTTCAGCCCATGGGCGAGAAAAACGGTTACCTCGCTCTCCTCTTCCAAGACCGCCCGCGGCACCGGGATCTTCTGCAGATAATCCACTACCAAGATCAGTTTGGTCGAGGCCGTTTCCAGCGCCTGTTCCGTCCAACGTTGAACCTCGTCCAGGGTTGAGTTGCGGCCGCTGGCACTGACGACGAGGAGCCGGCCGGCATAGGATGCGACCCGGTCCAGGACCGCCGCATAGCGCGGCACCCGCCGGAGCATCCCCATGAGTCCCACGCCCGGCGCGGCATGCAGGGAAAAGTCGGTAAGCCGGCGCATGGTCAGCGCGTCATCTTTGTAGCCCATTTCGGCGCTTTCCAGGCACAGCAAGCGCGACAGGAGATGGGATTCGCTGTGTTCGTAACATACATATAAGGCGGCGGCGCCGGCATCCTGGCAGACGAAATTGCGGGCGACCTGCAGGCCCCAGATGGTCTTCCCCACGCCCGTCGGTCCGCCGATGATGAGCAGTTCGCCGCGCCGAAGTCCTCCATTGAGCACATCATCCAGCGGGAGAAAGCCGGTCGGAAATGGGCGCAGGTGCTCCAGATGGCCGGCGGCCACCGCACTTTCGACCTCATCCATCACCTGGGCCAGCGAGACCGGACGGATGATGCCTTCGTGCTGGTCTGTTGCCCTTTTGATCTCCACCGAGCTTTCCAAGGCACTACTCCTAACGTCGTTCCTTATGTTTGGCCGGCGCAAAGATGCCTGGATCCAGGAAGATGCCGGCGGCCTCCACTTTGTCCATGAACTTGGGGCGGACGCCGGTCGCGGTGAAATAGCCTTCCACCCGGTTGCCATAGACACCCGTCTGGACAAACTGGAAGATGTCCTGCATGACGATGACATCTCCCTCCATGCCCTGCACCTCGGTCACCCGCACCACTTTGCGGCTTCCGTCGCTCAGGCGGTCCAGGTGCACCACCAGATCGAATGCGGAGGCAATCTGTTCGCGAATGGCACGCAGGGGGAGGTCCATGCCGGCCATCAACACCATGGTCTCCACGCGATGCAGGGTGTCCCGCGGGGAGTTGGAGTGCACCGTGGTCAGCGAGCCGTCATGGCCGGTGTTCATGGCCTGCAGCATATCCAATGCCTCACCGCCGCGCACTTCACCTACCACAATGCGGTCCGGACGCATGCGCAGCGCATTAATAACGAGCTGGCGAATGGTTACCTCGCCGCGCCCTTCGACGTTGGGGGGTCGCGCCTCCAGCCGCACCACATGGCGCTGTTGAAGCTGTAGCTCAGCCGCGTCCTCGATGGTGATGATGCGTTCGTTATTGGGCAGGAAGCTCGACAGCACGTTCAGCAGGGTGGTTTTGCCGGTGGAGGTTCCACCGGAAATGACGATATTCAACCTTGCCAGGACGCACGCCTTCAGGAATTCCGCCATCTCTTTGGTGAGCGTGTTGATACGCAGCAGGTCGTCCATGGAATATACCGCCTTGGCGAACTTGCGGATGCTGATGCAGGGACCGTTGAGGGTCAGGGGCGGGATGATGACATTGACGCGGGAGCCATCGGGCAGGCGTGCGTCCACCATGGGACTGCTCTCATCGACGCGCCGGCCCAGCGGTGACACGATCCGCTCGATGATGCGCATCAGGTCCTCGGTATCCCGGAAGCGCAGGTTGGTCTCCTCCAATTTCCCATCGCGTTCGATGAAGACCTGGTCCGGCCCATTCACCAGGATTTCTGTTATGGACTCATCCTCCAACAATGCCTGCAGTGGCCCATAGCCCAGGATATCGGCCACCACCTGTTCGAACAGCTCGGCCCGTTCCAGCCGGCTGAGCGGTATCCGCTCTTCGGTGAGCGTCTGATCAAAGATGCGCTCCAGAGCGCGGCGGACCTCTTCCACGTCATCGGTCCGAATGGTCGGGCTCAGTTCCGCCAGGAGCCGGCGGTGCACCTTCTCCCGAATGGCGCGGTTGCGCTCATTCTCATCCTTGCGTACCTGTGTAGGAGGGGTCACTGGTCTGGAAGCGGGATTGGGATTGCGCGAGAAGTTTACCATTTCACTTCACCCATATTGGATCGTATTCGTCCCAGGTAGTTTCGCTGAGCCGGCGAAGATTCTGACCATTCACGTCAATGATGTAAATCTGTTTCACTCCGGTCCGGTTGGACCAGAAGACAATCCGCGTGCTATCCGGCGACCAGGAAGGATGCTTGTCCCATTCCCAATCGTTCGGTGTGAGGTTGCGCGGATCGCTTCCATCCGGGTAGATGATCCAGATGTCGTCGCTGGTGCGCTGTTGGCTGACAAAGGCGATGCGGCTTCCATCCGGCGCCCAGACGGGGTCATACGACACCTTTGTAAAGTCCTTGGTCACCTTCCATGTCGGTGCCTTGCCCCACTGATCCACCTCTCCCTGAATGTAGACCATGGGCGCCGGATCACCCTTGTCCTTCGTGACGTAGACACGGAATCGTCCGTCCGGTGAGCGCCTCTCGCTTTCCCACAGCTCATCGAACTGCTTGCGCAATTTCGGGTCATTGCCGAGATAGCGCCGGCCAGTGCCGTCGGGATTCATCATCCAGAAGCCGGTCTGCCCCTCCTTATCCGCCCAGAAGACGATCTTGTTATGCAGTGTAGCCAGCACCACGGTGGGTGTCGGGGATGGGATGGGCGTTGGCGTCGGGACCGGGGTCGGCGTGCCGGTGGCGGTAGGAGTGGGCGTGGGCGTCAGCATAGGCTGAACGGCTTCCATGCGGGCCCGAGCTACCACTGGTTCCCCGACAGGCAGCATGGAGGCCTTTTGGTACTGTTCCCACGCGTAATGGTAATCCTGTTGATCGCGATGCAGGTCGCCGCTACGGATATAGGCATCGTAGAGCATCTCGATGTATGCGCCATGCAGGTAGTTGGGACGTTGGGCATAGATGGTGCCCAGCGCATCGGCGGCGGCATCCCAACGTCCTTCCAGGTAGGCCTGCTGGCCGGCCAAATACAGGCTTGCCAGCCGCTGTTCCAGGGTGGCCTGCGGATCGCGCGGCCGCAACGCCAGGGCCTGTCCGAAATAATCCAGCGCCATGGGAACCATGCCCGGCGCCGGCGGGTCCTTTTCCACCAGCGCCTTGCCGAGCTGGAAATAACAATCATAGAGACGCGCGGCAATCAGGTCGCGCTGATAGTTCACATCCATGGTTTTGATCTGTTCATACCGCTGCACCGCCCCCTGGAAATCGCCGCTCTGGTACAGCGCCTCAGCCTCATTCCACAAATCCGTCAGGGTCAATTGTCGGTTAATCTCCGCGATGTAGCGGTTGGCATCGCAATAGCCCGACGAGCGAAAGGTGAGTTCCGTGAACAGTTCACGGGCCTCGGCCAAATCTCCCGCCTTGTATCGGGTCACCGCCTCTTGACATAGCGCCACCAGCTCGCGTTGGCGCTGGATCTGCTGGATGCCGGCCAGCGCCTCGGGATGATCGGGCACCTGGGCAAGAAGCTCTTCATAGCGCGCCTGCGCTTCATCCAGTCTGCCGGCGTTCAGAAACGCCTTGCCCTCGGCGGCCAGCCGGCTGATGCGTTGTTGCTCCTGCATCTGCGCCAGAAACGGCACCACCTGCGTGTTCCACACCCGGACGATCTGCAGGCCCAGGAACGCCACAATGATGATCGCCAGGCCTGCGATGGCCACCTGGCGCCAGGGGAAGAACCATTGTCGCGGTCGCACGCGCGCAGCTTCGTCGAACTTCGCCTTGAACCGCGCTTCATTCAGCGCATGCTGCACCGGCTGGCTGATGCCGTACAGGTCCAGCAGGGTTTCAAAGCATTGAATGGCTTCCTGCCATTCCCCGGCCTGCAGATGAGCCATGCCTTTTTTGTACAGCGGATGTTCGATGATCACTGAAAACCGTTCGTCCGTTGAGATGTCCATGTTCCGATCCATGTGTACGCATTGAAATTCACGGCATTGGGAAGCTCATGATGCCGGCCCGCATACTGGCCAGGAATTCCGCCAGAATGGGGATCGCCGGGCCCAACATGACCACCATCATCGCTGGGAAGATGAAGAAGATGAGTGGGAAGACCATCTTGACGCTGGCCTGGCGCGCCAGCTCCTCGGCTCTTTGCCGGCGCTTCAACCGCATCTCCGCCGCCTGCGCATGCAATACCTGCGATATGGGCACACCCAACTGACTGGACTGCACCAGCACCGCCACGAACGTCTCCAGCTCGGGCACTCCTGTCCGATCCACCATGCGTTTCAGCGCCAGGTCACGCGGTGTACCCACCCGCATTTCCGCGACCACCCGCTCCAGCTCGCGCGTCAAGGCATTATGCCATTGTTCCCCCACCCGCAGCATAGCGGATTCAAAGGCCAGGCCGGCCTCTACCCCGATGGTCATCATGTCCAGCGCATCGGGCAATGCCCGGGCGATCTCGTGCTGTCGCCGGCGCACCCGCTGTCGAAGCCAAAACCGCGGGATCATGAACCCGAGCAAGCTGATCAGGAGCGTGTTGCGCAGAGCGAGCATCAGGGGTTGCTTCAGGCCCATTCCCAGAAAATAAAGTCCCGCCGGCACGATCATCATCAACAACTGCAGGCCATAATAGTCCAGAGGGGTCAACCCCGCCGGCTGTCCCGCATAAATAAGCATCTGCCGGGTGAGCTCCACATTCCGCTGGGGCATGAGCCTCCCGAGAAAGCGCAGGATCCCCCGTAGGGCCGGTAGGATGACACGCTTGAAGAAGGATTGCTGCATCTCCGGTTCGCGCAAGACCTTCTCGCGCTTGAGATAGCCCTCGACACGCTCTTGTACCCCGCGTTTGACGGAGGCCGGCGCGAAGGCCATTCACACGAACAGGGCCGCCAGGCCGATGAGCACGGAGAAGACGACGGGCGACCATACGGGCCAGTTCAAGATAGGGAGCAGCAGGATGCTCAGTACGTTTGGGTCCATCGTCTCACTCATATCTCGATGTTCATGATCTTGCGAATGGTCAGGAATCCCAATACCTGCAACACCAGCGCCCCGATGGGAACCAGGCGGATCCAGCCGGGCTGGAACAGCCGGCCAATATAGTCCGGCTGCGTGACAAACAGCCAGAAGGCCAGGAAAATGGGCGCCGCCGTCAGGATGTATCCGCTCAAACGCTGCTGAGCGGTCAGGACGCGCACCTGTCGAAACATGCGAATGCGCTCCCGCACCGTCTCGCTGATGGTCTCCAGCGTTTCCGCCAGGTTCCCGCCCATTTCGCTCTGCACGTTGATAGCCGTTACGACCAATGCCACGTCATCGCTGCCGACCCGGTCCGCCATCTCGCGCAGTGCCTGGTTCACTGGTGCCCCCAGAGAGATGGCCCGGGTGACCCAAGCAAATTCCGTGGAGATGGGCGGTGGCAGGTTGTCGACCAGGAACTGGAGGGCCTGGGACAGTCCCAGGCCGGCCCGCAGTGCGCCAACCAGCAGCGTCAGGGCATCCGGCAACTGCCATGTAATGGCCCGCACACGCTGACCCTCTTTGTACCGCAGATACATGAGGGGCAGAGCAAGCCCTACCAATCCCAGCACCAGCCCCAGGGTGTATCCCATAGCCAGCGTTCCCACAGTAAACCCCACCACCGCGCCGGCCAGGATGATGACCGTGAATTCCGCGGCGGTGAAGGGAAAGCCGGCGCGCATCAGGGAGCGTGCCAATTTGGGACCGAGCCCAAAGCCGCTCAACAGGCGGGTCAGGCCGGTCCAGGCCCGCCGCCGGCGCGGCTCCGCCTCTTCGCCCTCCTCAGCAAGCTCCTGCGCCACCCCATATTGGCGCATGCGCTCCTCAATCGGGTCACGGACACTGGTAAGGAACCACAACCCGATGAAGCCCAGCAGTACGCTGAGCGAGAGCAAAATACTGAAAATTAAAGAGCCGCCAGCCATAGATTATCCCCTCTTCCATGCGACCACATTTTGTTCCGAACCCAGGGTCGCGGCCATTGGATGGATATGTACCACGCCGTTACGGAATGCTCCGCAGTGATTTCGGAACCCCTTTGCCGACCTGCCGGCTTTCTTCCAGCGCAGGAGCGGAGACCTCCGCCACCAGTTGCTGGGCCAGTTCCCGGACCGCACGCGCCAGGGGACTGCGCGGATGACTCATCACGAAGGGCACCCCCCGGTTAATGGCATATGTGGTCAGCGCCTGGTCATCGGGGATGGTATGTTTGATGGACACGCGCAAGCGATCGCCAATGTCCCGCTGGGAAAGCCCTCCTTTTAGCGTGGCACGGTTCAGCACCAACCACACTTTCTGTAGCGGATAGCCTCGTTCGTAAAACTGTTCGATCATCAGGCGCGTGTTGCGCAGTCCCACCAGCTCCGGCAGCACGCACATGACAATACGGTCGGCGCCGTCCAGAAAGCCAAATGCCGTCTCGTCCAGCGGCAGGCCCAGATCCACAACCACCCAGGCGAACATGCGCTTCAGCCAGACCAGCACTCGCTGGACATCGGGCAGGGGAATGGAAGCGGAAAGGTCTGCCGGCGGCGGTGCCAGCAGTACCCGGATGCCCGATTTATGGGTGGCCAGGACCTGCTGGATCAAATCCGCGTCCAGCCGCGCCAACTTGGGCAGTAAAGCCGTGATATTGGCACTGGAGTTGATGTTCAGCGCTACATCCACCGCCGGCGCCGCATAGTCCGCATCCACCAGCACCACGTCCTGGTTGGAGATCTCCCGCAGGGTGATGGCAGTATTGATAGCCAGCGTGGTGCGTCCGGTACCCCCTTTGGGCGAGCAGAACACCACAACCCGGCCGGCGATGACGGGCATCTGTCCGGACACTGGCGCCGTCACCTTGGACAATACCTGGCGCAACGCCGTCACCAACTCCTCCGGCTTGAGCGGTTTGGATATGAACCCGCGCGCGCCGGCCAACACCACCTCACGCGCCAGCGCCATGGCATCGTCGGCGAGCAGCACCAGCACAGCCGTCTCTGGGAACTGCGAGGCGATCTGGCTGACTATATGCGCCGGACTAACGCCGCCCAGATCATCGTCCACCAGGATGACATGGGGCAGGACATCCATGGCCCGCACGAGGGCCGGATCAGGCTGTGAAACCCAGTGCAGCCGATAATCGCCAACCCGGCCGGCCAGCGCTTTTCCGACCTCGACGCGCATCCCTTCCTGGGCACTGACGAGCAGAACTTGAAGGGTTTCCCCTGGAACTAAGCTGGCCAACATATCCTCCCTGCATAGCCGATAAATTTACCTTGCTGGTAGCGGCCCATTCCGCTAGCGCACCGGTCCCGTGGGGATTCGATATTGGTCTATCACGTAATCCATATCCACCGGTTCCACGGGGAAGGGCCTTTCCACACCAGGAGCCCGCAGGACGACGTCGGCAGTCGCGCCGGCATCGATCATATATTTCAGTACCAGTGCTTCCTGGGGATTCACCGTGAGCAACAGCGCCTGTGGGGTCCCGGACTGTGGATTCTCAGCCGATGCCCCACTGCGGATGATGGCCGCGATCGTCAGATTTTGCAGCAGGGAAAACGTCACCTGCTTCTCCTCACCTGCGGCCTGAGTGCCCGTACGAACGGGGACGTCCAACGAAAACAGCAGGTCCACATGGTCCCCTGGCTTGAGCACATTGACCTGGCTCAGGAGCTGATTGGCGGGGATGGCCACCAGCACCTCGTCTTCGGTGATAAAGAGCGCGAGACGCCCATCACCAGTCACCGTATTGGGGTCCAGGAGGCGCTGGGAGAGGATGACTTCGCCGGCGTACAGATCCACCATGGTGATCTTCCCCACCGCGTCTTCCAGCCGGCTCACCGCCCCCTCCGGCACAGCGCTCACCGGCAGTTTCGTAAGCTGGAGGTCTTCGGCGGCGAGGACCGAGCGCACCGCTATCGCCCGGCTTGCCACCACTACATCCACTTCCGGCATCGCCGCGGCTTGTTCGGCGCCGGCTCGCTGCGTCGAGGCCCTGGTCAGGACCACAAAGCCCACCACGCCGGCCACCAGTGCTACCACCAGACCGGCTGTCAACCATAAGCATCCGCGTAAGCGTCCCATACGTATGTGTCCTATTCTCTGCGCATTGTGGCGGTTGTCTGTATACGGATCACTGGGTTGCCACCAATCGCCTCAATGATCGGTGCGGTCAAAAAGTGGTGATCGTACCACACCGTTACCTGTACGGTATCGCGCGTCCAGCGGACCGTGACATTTTCGGATTTCAGTTGGAGGCCGATGCCTGCTTTGAAGGCGGCGCTGTACACCTGTGCGTCGCCGGCGGAAGGAACCACGCCGGCCCTGGCCCCATCCCGGGCAGCCAGCGCCACCGTGTTGTAATGGTAGAAGAGCATGCCGAACTCGATGATGCCCAGCAGTAGAAGCACAAGCACGGGCAGAATTAAGGCAAACTCCACCACATCCTGCCCGCGCTCCCCGGAATGCTGGAATCCCTCTCGATGCTTCAACATGGGCCCTTCCTGACCTTTCGAAAAGGGCCCCGGGGAGCCCAAAGCCCCCACAGGGCCCTTACCCCTCCTATCTTGGGCGTGGAAAACGATACGGTGATGTTTACTGCAAACCGGACGACACTTTGCCGGCAATCTGGTTGTAAATATCCCGCATCTGGCTCCCAAAGAGGCCTACGCCCACCAGGACGAGCAGGGCGATGAAGATGACCAGCACCGCGTATTCGACGACGTCCTGACCCTCTTCGCCCTTCAGCCAGTTGTTCAGCATCAGATAGTACTTCAACATGGTCGTTCACCCCTTTCTACAGAATTTGGTATTTGGCGACAATCGCCTCCTGCGCCGCCGGCTTTCCAGGATGGGCAGTCCTGGTATGCGTCCTGGCGGGAAACCCGACCCTTCATCTGCACATCTGTAAGGCCCGCTACCTCCCTGTCCCCCCGTATCATCCGGCCAGCTATCATCACTCAGAATAACCCACCCATATGATCGGCCTTGTCCATTCCCCGGCATACAAAGACATCACGGCACCCGGAAATGACACACCGCTCCCGGGAAACCCAAACGTCGGGCAGTTCGTAGGCGATCCACAACTTTCCAGGTTTCCAACTCCTGGGAAAAGCTGGCCAAGCGCCGGCCCGCACCCAAACGGGGACTTCTCCAGAGGTCAGCGATATGCTATAGTGTCGTCTGAGATGAAGAGAGATTGCCCAGCCCCACCCCTGAGGCTTCAAAGGAAAAGGGTGCAAAGGGGGTCAACTAACCATGCCGCAAAACCAAACCCATCCACGGGAACAGAGGTTCTATTGATTGT
>JACIWP010000023.1 GCA_014360855.1 Anaerolineae bacterium | reverse complement strand
TCCTGCAAGCCGCGCCATCGCAGACGCCGGCACACCTGCAGAGATGTAAATGGCCCAAAGCGCTTTCGTAGACCTGACCTCGGGCACAATCCTGATTCAGGAATGTGAAACCATCATCGAAGATACGGGGGACAAGGAGAAACATGTCTAGCCCCTCTCACTTTCAAGTCCACATCCCGGAAGGAGGATATCGCCGATCATGAAAATACTCGCCGTTATCGGGAGCCCCCGCCCGAAAGGGAACAGCACGGCCCTCTTGAACGCCTTCCTCGATGGCGCGCGCAGCGCCGGCGCCGAGGTGGAAATCATCAAACCACACCGCATGAAGATCGCCCCATGCACGGGCTGTGAACGATGCCGAGAGAACGACGGCCGATGCGTGGTCAAGGACGAATTCCAGCTCGCCTATGATATGGTGCTGAACAGCGACGCCATCGTCCTGGCGACCCCCATCTACTTCGGCTCCGTCAGCGCCCAGATCAAGACCTTTATCGACCGTTTGCAATGCTTCTGGGCTTTGCATTATATTCTGAAAAAGCCCATGCCGCCCGGGCCGGCCGGCTCACCTACCCGCAAAGGCGTCCTCCTAGCGGTCTCAGGACAGAACAAGGACGAGATGTTCGTCGGCGCCCGCATCATCTTTAAGCACGTTATATCATCTCTGCAGGGCGAACGCTGGGCCGAACTGTGTGCCCCCGGCTTCGACTTCCCTGGGGATATCCTCAAAAGCCCGGAGACCCTGCAGAAAGCATATGAACTCGGCAGACGTTTGGCGCTTGGTCTGAGCGCTGAAAATGTATAGTCAAGGAAAGGACCAAAGATGGTCATAGTTGGTGAACGCATTCGAAGGCGAAGAAAGGAGCTGGGGTTGACCCTGCGCGAGCTGGGAAAGCGCGCCGGCGTCTCCGCCGGCTTCCTCAGCCGGCTGGAAAATGGGCAGATCTCGCCCTCCCTGGACACCCTGCAGGCCATTGCCACCGCGCTGGACGTGCCGATGTTTTACTTCCTGAACTCGGCTCTGCCTCAGCCGGTGGTGCGGGCCGGAGAACGCCGGCGCCTCACCTTCCCCGACTCTCGCATCGGCTACGAACTGCTCACGCCGGAGCTGAACGCCCAAATGATGGCGGTGCTCATCCATGTGGAACCCGGCGGCCGGCGCATCACCCCGCCGCTCTCCAAGCCGAATGAGCAGTGGATGTATGTCCTGCGCGGGCGCATGGAGATCAACGTGGACGGCAATATCTACACCCTGGACGAAGGAGACGCCATCTATTACAACGGCAACCTCCTGCAGGAATTCGCCTGCATCGGCGACCAAGACCTGTACATTATCTGCTGTATCATACCACCAGCATTATAACAAATCTTATCTCATGCATGGAGGAACGTCCCAGCAATGAATACCCTGCTCATCGAAGGCGGTATGGTCCTGCCCTGCGACGGAGAGTACCGCACGGTGCATCGCCCCGGCTACGTCTTTATCCGCGGAGAGCGCATCGAAGCGGTCGGCGCCGGCCCCGCCCCGGAGGGCCTGCGCGCCGGCGCGGACGAGATCATCAACGCCGCCGGCAAAATCGTGGCCCCCGGCCTCGTCAACGCCCACACCCACCTCTTCCAGACCTTTCTGCGCGGATTGGCCGATGATAAACCTCTCCTCGAATGGCTGGAGGCCGCCATCTGGCCCGGCGCGCTGGTAATGAAAGAAGAGGATTTTTATCTAGCCGCTATGCTGGGTTTTGTCGAAAACCTGAAATGCGGCGCCACCTCCGTCCTGGACCAGGATTACGTCCAGACCTCACCCCATAATGCGGATGCGATTGCTGAGGCGGCGGCACGCACCGGAGTACGGACGTTTCTCGCACGCGGATTTGCGGATCGCGATCCGTATCACCCCGCTTTCCAGGAGACGCCAGAACGGGTCCTTCGCGAGACGGAGCGCCTGGTGAAAAAATGGAATACCGGGCCAGAATCCATGGTGCGCTTTGAGTTTGGCCCGCTGATCCCCTGGGGCTGCCGGCAGGATACCCTGCAAACCATTGATCGGCTGGCCCATGAGTGGGGCATCGGGGTCCACATCCACCTCAGCGAGACCCGCGCCGAGGTGCAGATGTCCATGGATGAGACCGGTATGACGCCGGCGCGCTGGCTCCATCATATCGGCGTCCTGAACGACCGATGGCAGTTGGTGCACGGCGTATGGCTGGACGATGAGGAGATGGACCTCATCGCCAGCGCCGGCGCTCTCATCATCCACTGCCCCGTCAGCAACATGTACCTGGCCTCCGGCAACCCGGCCGTCACCGAATGGCGCCGGCGCGGCATCCCCACCGCTCTGGCCACCGATGGCCCCGGCTCCAACAATTCCCAGGACATGCTGGAGGTGCTGAAGTTTACCGCCTGTCTGCAGAAACTGCGCACCCTGGACGCCATGGCGCTCTTCCCCGAGGATGTGCTCGACATGGCTTACGCCGGCGGCGCCAGAGCGATGTTCCTGGACGGCAAAATTGGCCGGCTGGCACCCGGCGCCCTGGCCGATGTCATCCTGGTGGATGCCATGCGCCCCCATATCGCGCCGGTGCACGTGCCGCAGTCCGCCCTGGTCTACAACGCCAATGGGAACGACGTGGACACGGTCATTGTCGCTGGAAAGGTGCTGATGCGGGAGGGCCGGCTGACCCATCTGGATGAACGGCGGTTGGTGGAGGACTGCCAGCGCGCCGCCGAGGCCATGTTTGCCCGCGCCGGCATCCAGGTGAATGGTCCACCCCGAACCACCCTTCTCTCGCGTGCTCGCACGGCGCCATGAACCGGGAAGCACACCCGGAAAACCCCCACCCGCTGGGGCCGCAGGGTGCCAAAGGGTTGGGCGAATTGCCGCCGCTGGCGACGACGCCGGCCATCATCAACGCCATTCGGGATGCGGTCGGCATCCGCATCACAGACCTGCCCGCCACTCCCGAACGCATTCGTGAGGCGCTGAGAAACGGGGCCGACGTCTAGCCTACTCCTCCGCCGGCCGCAGGTCCTGCACGTTCAACTGCAGGCGCACCTGCCCGTTCCACTCATCCTCCTCCAGATGGAAGGCGATATCCACCCATGCCGGCAGGATATCAGCCAACGCACCCATACCGAAAGCGATGGCATCCCACTGGCGCACGCCGTCAGATACCTGCAGTTTCAGATGACGGTTATCGGCGCCAACGGTCCGGGCGGAGAGCACCTGCACCCGCCGGCTTGCCAGCAAAGGCGGCTGATTGCCGTAGCCGAACGGCTCAAGCTGGCGCATCATCTCCAGCGTCGCCCAATCGAGCGCCTGTAAGTCTACCACCGCGTCAATGAGTAGGGTTGGCATGAGCTCCTGTCCCTGCAGGTGCCGGCCGGCAATCTCCTCCAATTCGCTCGCCAGCTCCTCCACCCTCGCGGTCTCCACGGTAAAGCCGGCGGCCGCCGCATGGCCGCCGTGCCGCACCAGCAGTCCCTTCTCACTGCACCGGTCCAGCGCCTGCGTGATGTGGAATTCCGGGATACTGCGGGCGGACCCGTGGCTCACATCCTGCCCCAGCTCCACCACAATCGCCGGCCGATAGTACGTCTCCGCCAGCCGGCCGGCGACCAACCCTACAATGCCCTGCGGCAGTTCCGGATGGGCGAAGAACAGCAGTTCGCCCAGTGTTCCCCTCTGCATCAATTCCGAAAGCGCCAACTGCAGTGCCCAATCAGTGAGCTGTTGGCGCTGGCGGTTAAGCTGGCCCAACTGCCGCGCCAGGCGCGCCGCCTCAATTGGCTCCCGCGCGGAAAGCAGGTTGTAGCTCAGCATAGCGGAGTCCAGCCGGCCGGCGGCGTTCAGCCTTGGCGCCAAAATCCATGAAACCGCTGTGGAATCCACCTTCGCCGGGTTCAGCCCGGCCTCTCCCACCAACGCCTGCAGCCCCACGCGCGCCGGCTTCATCAGCCGGCGCAGGCCCTGCGCCACCAACACGCGGTTCTCCCCCACCAGCGGCACCAGGTCCGCCACCGTCCCCAACGCCACCAGGTCCAGCAGGTCCGCCTCGGCCAACTGCGGCGGCGCTTCACCAATTGGGCACTGCCGCTCCACCCGCAGCAGTGCCTGCGCCAGCTTATAGGCCACTCCGACGCCGGCCAGCTCCCGAAACCAGTACGGTGAGTCCTCGCGGCGCGGGTTGATGCAGGCCAGCGCCGGCGGCAGTACCGCCCCAACATGATGGTGGTCAGTGACGATGATATCCAGCCCCAGACGCCGGCCGTAGGCTACCTCGTCCACGGAGCGGATGCCGCAGTCCACGGTGATAACCAGGCGGATGCCGGCCTCTGCCAGGGAGCGCAGGGCCTCGCAGTTCAGGCCGTAGCCCTCATCCACGCGGTGCGGGATGTACGGCTGGACCCTCGCGCCCAGGGCCGCGAGCGTCTCCACCAGCACAACCGTGGCCGTGACGCCATCGGCGTCAAAATCCCCGTACACGGCAATCGGTTCTCGCCGCCTGATGGCCTGACGGACGCGCGCCACCGCCTCGTTCATGCCGGCAAGCTGAAAGGGATTGTCCTGGCGCACGCGGCAGGACAAGAAATCCTCGACATCTTCCAGGGTGGTTAAGCCGCGATTGTACAGCAGTTGGACGACGAGCGGCGGCAGGAAATCCAGCCGTCGGATGAAATCCATGGGCGCCGGCGGCGCGACCTGCCAGCGTTTGCGCGCCGGCCAGCCGGGTGTGATGAATACCGAACCGCTTTCCATATCCTGCCTCGATAAAATGGTCAGCGCGGCACCGCCGGCGCGCCAATATCATCCCACAGCGCCGGCAGTTCCGCAATGGAGTTCAGCATATGGTCAACTTCGCCTGCATCCGGCATCCGCCGGCGCGGGAGCGACGTAGTGCGCACGAAGATAGTGCGCAGGCCGGCCCCTCTGGCCCCGGCCAGGTCCACGTCCGGGTCATCGGAAACCATCGCCAGCTCCTGGCAGGGAATACCCATCTCCTCTGCCGGCAGTTGATAGGCCAGCGGCGCCGGCTTGCCCATCACCAGCGCCGGCTGGCCGCTGGCATATTCCAGCGCCGCGCACCAGGCCCCCACGTCCAGGCGCGGCAGGCCGTCCTCCGCCGTCCAGGAAGGGTTGCGCTGAATGGCAATCAGCCGAGCGCCGTTCAACAGCGCCCGAAAGGCGCGATGCAGGAGCATGACGGGGAAATCATCGCCCAGGTCCCCCAGCACCACGTACTGGGGGGCGTCATCGCTCAGGGGAATGCCGGCGAACTCCTGTACGCCGCTCCCTTCCAGCAGGAGCCAGCACCGGGGCGCACCCAGCCGGCGCAGATAAGCCGCGGTGACGGCCGAAGCGGTATATATTTCCTCCGGGGAAACCAGGATGCCCATCCGCCGCAGTCGATCCGCCTCTTCGGCCCGGCTCTTGCGGGTGACGTTGGTCAGGAAGCGAAAGGGGACATCGCGCCGACGCAGTGCCTCGATGGCCTCGCCGGCCCTCGGGATGGGCTGATCGCCAACGCGCAGAACGCCGTCAATATCAATCAGCAGGCCGCGCAGGGGCGGGTTCGACATGCGCTCCCTTCTCCCTCAGCCAGCTCAACAGCGCCTCGGCCACGCGCTGGTCCACCACAGACAGGGGATACTGCAGGACCTCCGCCGGCGCCACCCACCGCCAATCCTTCACCTCCAGCTTCTGAGGAGTGCCGCGCAAGGGCCGGCAGTGAAAGGCATGCAGGGTGATGCGCTTATGGGTGTAGGCATGCGGCACGCTGATGAGATGCTCTCCGACCGCTATCTCCATGCCCAGCTCTTCCTGGATCTCGCGCCGCAGGCACTCTTCCAGGCTCTCGCCGGCCTCGCGCGTCCCGCCCGGAAACTCCCACAGGCCCCCCAGCATGCCCTTCTCGAGCCTCTGCGCCAGCAGGACCTTGCCGTCCTGCCAGATGACCGCCGCGCTCACGTCGTAATGGGGGACCCGCCGGCGGGGTAGGCGCGCCGGAATCTGCTCCTGGCGGCCCTGCAAATGGGCCTGACAGCTCTCTCGGATGGGACAGACACCGCACGCCGGCGATTTCGGCGTGCAAATCAACGAGGAAAGGTCCATCAGCGCCTCGTTGAACGCGCCGGCACGGCCGGCCGGCAGTAATGCTTCGCCGAACGCCCGCAGGGCAGACTCCGCGCCGCGCTCCCTCAGTGGCCGCTCCAGCCCCATCCAGCGGGCCAGCACCCGCCGGCCATTGGCATCCAACGCCAGGTAGTCCTGTCCGAATGCCAGGCTCAGAATGGCATGCGCGATATACTCACCGATGCCCGGCAGGGCCAGCAGGGCGCCGCGCTCCGCCGGCACCTGGCCGGCATGCCGCTCCACCATCAGCCGCGCCGCCGAATGGGCATGACGTGCCCGCGCGTAATAGCCCAGGCCTTCCCAGGCCTTCAACACCGCGTCCCGCTCCGCCCGGGCCAGCGCGGGGACATCCGGGAACAAGCGAAGGAACCGCTGGAAATAGGGAATAACCGTGGGGACCCGCGTCTGCTGGAGCATCACTTCGGCGATCCAGACCTGGTAGGGGTCTCGGCGGCCGGCGGTGCGCCAGGGGAGCCGCCGGCCGTTGGCCGCGAACCACTCCAACAACCGCTCCACATCTGCCCGCTGGGAATGCTGGACCATGGAGATTCTCGTCCGGGTTCAGGATAATCGGACGGGATTATACCATGACGTCGCCCGGCCGGCCAATCCGGGCCTATCCCGCCCCGGACCTATATCCACCAGTTGCGCGTGCTGTCCTGCAGGAACGGATTATGCCGGCGCTCCTCCCCCACCGTCGTCTCCGGGCCATGGCCGGGATAGATCACCGTCTCGTCCGGCAGGGTGAGGATGCGGTTGCGAATGCTCTCCATCAACTGCTCGAAATCCCCGCCCGGCAGGTCGGTCCGCCCGACACCGGCGCGGAATAGCAGGTCGCCGTCAAAGGCAACCTTGTGCTTCTGGCTCCAGAACGTCACACAGCCGGGGGTATGGCCGGGGGTGTGCAGGACAGTCAGCGCTTCATTTCCAAAGCGGATCTCATCGCCATCTTCCAGCCAATGGGTGGGCATGGCCGGCGCCGGCAGGAAAATGCCGAAAAACCCCGCCCCACCCCGAGCGCGATATAGCGGTTCGGAGGCACGGTGGGCGGCGATGTCCGCCTTGACGGCGGACTGGACGGCGCCGTTGCCGGCGATATGGTCGAAATGGCCGTGGGTGTTCAATATCCAGACCACCTCCAGACGCAGTGCCTGGATGCGCGCCACGATAGCATCGGGACTGCCGCCCGGGTCAATCACCACGGCCTGCCGCGTCTCCTCATCCGCCACCAGGTAGCAGTTGGTATGCAGGCCAGGTACCGCCGTCACGTCCACTATGTCGATGAGCACCCCCATCCCTCCATGACCGCAAGATCAGCCCCATTATAGCGGCCGATTTCCAAGCGTCAATTTGACGCCGGCGCGCTGCTCATAGTATATTACATATGTCATGAAAGCGCCGCAGAGAGGACTGCGGCGCATCTGCTGTACAGAGGATTATCGCAGAATGAGAGGCGCGACATATGCCTGCATCGGTTTTCTCTAGCCCAGCGGTCACCGATGGGGACATGACAGCGGCATGATCACACTATCCTAAGGGACCTGGAGAGAGAACCGATGCTGGAGAAACTGGCAAGAATTGAGGAACGATACGAGGAACTGGGCCGGCTGATGGCCGACCCGGCAGTCGCCTCCGACCCGGACAAGCTCATCGCCTACGCGCAGGAGCGCGCCGAACTGGAGGAGATCGTCGAGACCTTTCGCGCTTACAAAGCCCTGCGGGAAGAAATCGAGAAAACCCGCCAGCTTTTGCGCGAGGCGGACGACCCCGAGCTGGAGTCGCTGGCGCGCGAGGAACTGGAGGCGCTGGAAGAGCGCGAGCGTGAGCTGGACAAACAGTTGAAGCGGCTGTTACTGCCGAAGGACCCGCGCGATGAGAAAAACGTCATCGTGGAGATTCGCGCCGGCGCCGGCGGGGATGAGGCCGGCCTCTTCGCCGCCGACCTGTTCCGCATGTATTCCCGCTACGCCGAAAAGCATGGCTGGAAGGTGGAGGTCATCTCTCGCAACGAGACGGGCATCGGCGGTTACAAGGAGATCATCTTCCTCATCAAGGGCAAGGGAGCATATTCCCGCCTGAAGTATGAGAGCGGCGTGCACCGCGTCCAGCGCGTGCCCGTTACCGAGTCCAGCGGACGCATCCACACCTCCACCGCCACCGTCGCCGTCCTGCCCGAAGTGGATGAGGTGGAAGTGGACATCAACCCCGACGACCTGCGCATTGAGGTGTTCCGCTCCCAAGGACACGGCGGCCAGTCCGTCAACACCACTGATTCCGCCGTCCGCATCACCCATATCCCCACCGGTATTGTGGTGAGCTGTCAGGACGAACGCTCCCAGCTCCAGAACAAACTGCGCGCCCTTTCGGTCCTGCGCGCCCGTTTGTATAATATGGAAATGGAGAAACAGCGCCAGGCCATCTCCGAGGCGCGCCGCGAGCAGGTGGGAACAGGCGAACGAAGCGAGAAAATCCGCACCTACAACTTCCCACAGAACCGGGTGACCGACCACCGCATCGGCCTGACCACTTATCGGCTGGAAGATGTGCTGGACGGCGAGCTGGACGAGTTCATCGAGGCGTTGATTGCCGACGACCAGGCCACCCGCCTGGCACAGATGGAAATGGCCAAGGTGAATTGAGCAGTTCGGGAAATTCTCCGAGCATCGCCGAATGGCTGAAATGGGCGCGGGAGAGGCTCGCCGGCGCCGGCGTGGACTCGCCAGCACTGGATGCCGAGCTTCTCCTGGCCCACGCGCTCCAGCGTGACCGGAGCTGGGTCCTGGCACATCCGGAACACATCATGACCCCATCAGAACAGGCACTGGCAGAACAATTGGTGAGCCGGCGTCAGCGCCGAGAGCCCCTGGCCTACATCCTGGGGTCCCAGCCCTTCTTCGGGCTGGACCTGCTGGTCACGCCGGCGGTGCTCATCCCCCGCCCGGAAACCGAGGAATTGGTCGAGCGCGCCATCCAGTGGCTGAATCAGCGCGCCGCCGGCCGGCGGGAAACCCTGGCGTCCCTGCGGGTCATAGATGTAGGCACCGGCAGTGGCGCCATCGCCCTCGCCCTGGCATACGCGCTCCCCGAACTGCATGTCATCGGTGTGGACGATGCCGCGCCGGCCCTGGAAGTCGCCCGCACGAACGCCCGCCGGCTGGGGCTGGAACGGCGCGTTCACTTCGCGGCCGGCGACCTGCTCCTGCCTTTTGCCGGCCCCTTTGACCTCATCCTGGCCAACCTGCCCTACATCCCCAGCGCCGAGCTTCCCACGCTGATGCCCGAGGTCAGCCAATACGAACCCCGGCGTGCCCTGGACGGGGGAAGCGATGGCCTGGAACCGCTCCGCCGGCTCCTGACCCAGGCATGCACCAAACTGGCCCCGGACGGCGCACTCATGGCGGAGATCGGCTCGCAACAGGGCACCCCGGCCCTGACCGCCGCCAGCGCGCTCATGCCAGACTGCCGCGCCCGTGTGGAAAAGGATTTGGCCGGCCTTGACCGCATCCTCATTGTGGAACGAAAAGGAAGCGCCCCATGACCTACCGATTGATTGTCGCAGACCTGGATGGCACGCTGATGGGGGATGACCTGGTCATCCCGGACGAGGTCGTAGCGGCAGTACAGGAAGCCATGGCCGCCGGCCTATACTTTACCATCGCCACCGGCCGCACCTTCGCCGGCGCCCAGCCCTTCATCCGCCGGCTGGGAGTCAACGCCCCGGTCATCCTGTATCAGGGCGCAGAGATCCGCGACCCTGTCTCCGGCGAGGCCATCTATCAGGCCTGCATCCCGCTGGAGTGGGCGCGCGAACTGCTGGCAGTGCTCAAGGAGGCCGGCGTGCATGCCAACGTCTTCCTGGACGACCAGCCGTTCGCGGAAGCCTATTCCCCTGAGGCCCGGCTCTACGAGCAGATCGACGCCGTGCCGGTACAGGTCGTCGGCGATCTGCTGGCGTTCCTCCAGCGCCCCCCCAGCAAAATCATGCTGGTGGGAGAGCCGGCACAGTTGGCTGAGCTTGCCCCGTCCCTGCAACAGCGCTTCGCCGGCAAACTGCGCCTGACCCGCTCCCACCGCTTTTTCCTCGAGGCCGTGCCCCTGGGCGCCAATAAGGCGCGCGCCCTGGCCAGGCTGGCGCGACATCTGGGTGTCCTGCGCCAAGAAACCGCGGCCCTGGGAGACAACGACAACGACGCAGAGATGCTCGCCTGGGCCGGCCTGGGCATTGCCGTGGACAATGCCAGCCCTGCCGCCAAACAGGCCGCCGATGTGATCGCCCCTTCGGTGTCCCACGCCGGCGCCGCCTGGGCCATCCGCCAGCTCGTGCTCCAAGGACAGCCCTCGCCCAACATCGAGGGCCTGCGCTACTGCGGTACCCCGGCACGCGAAAGCCCACTCTGTCCTGCCGGCGACCCTGACTGCATTGCCCTCGCGGCGGATATCCTGCGCGAAGGCGGCGTGGTGGCATTCCCCACTGATACCGTGTACGGGCTGGCGGCCGATGCCCGCCACCCTGACGCCGTCGCTGAGCTGTACATCGTCAAGCGGCGCGCGCCGGACAAGGCCATCCCCATCCTTATTGCGGACGAAGCCGATTTGCGGGACTTCGTGAGCCACGTGCCGGAGCCGGCGCGCCGGCTGATGGAAGCGTTCTGGCCAGGAGGATTGACCCTGATCCTCCCTATCGCCCCGCGCGTGCCGGCCATCATCAGCCCCGGGCCGGGCATCGCCGTGCGCATGCCGAACCATCCCGTCCCATTGGAGCTGATCCGCCGGCTGGGCGCGCCGTTGGCCACCACTTCCGCCAACATCAGCGGCGCGCAAAGCCCCAGCACCGCCCAAGAGGTGTTCGAGCAGTTGGGCCGGCGGGTGGACCTCATCCTGGACGGCGGTCCCACCCCTGGCCCAATACCGTCCACCATTGTGGACTTCACCACGACGCCGCCGCGATTACTGCGCGCCGGCGCGCTGGCCGCGGCGGAAATCCGCCGGTTGATCCCTGACCTGCAGATCGGATGACGTACAACCCT
This sequence comes from Anaerolineae bacterium, assembly GCA_014360855.1. Classification (NCBI taxonomy): domain Bacteria; kingdom Bacillati; phylum Chloroflexota; class Anaerolineae; species Anaerolineae bacterium. The sequence continues at coordinate 7,063 of JACIWP010000023.1, read as the reverse complement.
GAGGAGCACAAAATGGCTGACACACGCAAGATCGCGATAGGCGCTGACCACGGCGGCTATGAGCTGAAGAACATCATCCTGGAGCATCTGCGCCAGGCCGGGTACACGGTGGAGGATTTCGGGACAAACAGCCCCGAATCGGTGGATTACCCCGACTACGCCTATCAAGTGGCGCGGGGGGTGGCCGCCGGCGACTACGACCTGGGCATTCTCATCTGCGGCACCGGCATCGGCATGAGCATCGCCGCCAACAAGATCGTCGGGGTGCGCGCCGCCGTCTGCGGTGACACCTATTCTGCCCGCATGAGCCGGCTCCACAACAACGCCAACATCCTCTGTCTCGGCGGTCGGGTCGTGGGGCCCGGGTTGGCGCTGGACATCGTGGACGTCTGGCTGAGCACGGAATTCGAGGGCGGCCGGCACGCCCGACGCGTGGAGAAGATCCGCCAGATGGAAGCCAGCCGGCGCTGATCCCCCCGGTCGGAGATGTAGATTATGTTAATCGGCATTGACGCCAGCCGCGTCACCGTCACCCAGCTCACCGGCACCGAGCGCTACTCCCTGGAGATCATCCGCGCCCTGCTGGATGCGGACAGCCCGCACCGCTGGCGGCTCTATTTCCGGGACCTGCCCTCCCCTTCCCTCTACTCCTGGACAGGCTCTGCCGAGGTGCGCATTATCCCATTCCCCCGACTGTGGACCCACATCCGGCTTTCGTGGGAGATGGCCGCACACCCGCCGGATATCCTGTTCGTGCCGGCGCACGTCCTCCCGATCATCCACCCACGCCGCAGTGCGGTCACCATCCACGACCTCGGCTATCGGTATTTCCCCGAGGCCCATCCGCCGGCCTCCCGCCTGTACCTGGAGCTGGGCACCCGCTGGAACGCTCACCAGGCCATGCGCGTGGTAGCGGACTCGGAAGCGACGCGCGCCGATCTGATGCGCTTTTACGGCACACCGGCGCACAAAATCCGCGTCATCTACCCCGGCCATACCGCCTGGATCCAGCGGGTGGAGGACCCCGCTCGCATTCGTTCTGCGCGCGAGCGGCTGGGGGTTCCGGAGCAGTACATCCTATATGTCGGCACCATTCAGCCGCGCAAAAACCTGGTGCGCCTTATCGAGGCCTATGCCGCTGTGCGCCGGCAGTGGCCAGCCGGCACGGAACCCCCACACCTTGTCTTGGGCGGCAAAATGGGTTGGATGACGCAGGACATCGTGAGCGCGGTCCAGCGGAACGGCCTGGAGAACCTCGTCCACCTCGTGGGCTATGTGCCCGATGAGGAACTGCCGGCCCTGCTCAGCGGCGCGCTGGCCTTTGCCTTCCCTTCGCTCTACGAAGGGTTCGGCTTTCCGGTGCTGGAGGCCATGGCCTGCGGAACGCCCGTCATCTGTTCCAACTCCTCCTCCCTGCCCGAGGTGGCCGGCGGCGCCGCTCTGCTGGTGGATCCACTGAATGTGGACGACATCGCCGGCGCCCTCCTCCGGGTCCTGCAGGACGAGGGACTGCGCCGGCGCATGGTAGAGGCCGGCTACCGCCAGGTCCAGCGCTTTTCCTGGCAAAATACGGCGCGCCAGTTCCTGGAGCTGTTCGAGGAGATGGGAGCGGAGCCGGCATGACCACTCCAGCGCGCCCTCAACCGCCCGTTCTGCCCCTGCGGGCCATCCTGGTCGTCAAGCTGGCCGATATCGGCGACGTCATCACCAGCACGCCGGCCCTGCGCGCCCTGCGGCAAACCCACCCGCAGGCACGGTTGGATATCCTGGTGACCCCGCACTCCGCGCCGGCGCTGACCGGCACCGGGCTGGTGGACGACATCATCCGCTTTGATAAGTTTCAGTTCGACCGGCCGGCGGATGCACTGCGGCCGGCCTCTCTGCGCGCGGCGGTGAGCCTTGCCCTGGCCCTCCGCCGGCGCCGCTACGACGCGGTGGTCATCCTGCACCACCTGACCCTGCCTTTTGGCCGGCTGAAATACGCCGCGCTGGCCCTTGCCGCCGGCGCCCGCATCCGCGCCGGCCTGGACAACGGGCACGGCTGGTTCCTCACCCACCGCACGCCTGATGCCGGCTTCGGCGCCCTGCACGAAGTGCAGTACTGGCTCCAGGTGGTCAACACTCTGGGCGCCCGGACCGACGATATCTCCCTGGCGGCACCCAGCGCGCCCGATGCAGAGGAATGGGCGGAGCTGACGCTGGCGCGTTGGGAGCGTACCAGCGGACGCCGGCCCTTCGCCGTCATCCATCCGGGCTCCGGCGGATACAGCCTGGCCCGGCGCTGGCCGGTGGAGCGCTTTGCCCAACTGGCGCGTGAGCTGGCGCGCCGGCATGACCTCGGCCTCGTGCTGGTGGGGACTGCCGGCGACAACGTGGAAGAGCTGGTGCGTCAGTGCCCGGACACCGCGCTGAACCTGGCCGGCCAGACCTCCCTGCCCCAGCTCGCCGCTGTGCTTCGCCGCGCCGCCCTCTTCGTGGGAGCCGATTCCGGGGTAATGCACCTGGCAGTGGCCGCCGGCGCCCCGGTGATCGCGCTCTTCGGCCCTACCAACGCGGATGCCTGGGGCCCCTGGACCGCTGGCCGGAGCCGCGCCATCGTCCTGCAGGCCGGCCTCCCCTGCCAGCCCTGCGCCTACGTGGGCTATGCCATTGGCCGGCGCGAGGGCTGTCCCTCTATGGAATGCATGCACGCCATCCAGGTGGAGGACGTCCTGCGGGCTGTCGAAACGATCCTTCCACCTCACCCGGAGGAAGCATGACCTCTAGTTTCCCGCCCGCTGTTCGCCTGCTGGGAGTGCCGGTCCATCTGGTGACCCCGGAGGAGACGATCCGCCGGCTGGAAGAATTCGTGGAGGACGGCCGGCCGCATCACGTCGTCACCGTCAACCCCGAGTTCATCATGGCTGCCCAGAAGAACGCCGAGTTCTACCGGGTCCTGAACGCCGCCCACCTGGCCCTGCCGGACGGCATCGGCGTGGTATGGGCCTGCCGGCTGATGGGATACCCCCTCACCGAGCGCGTCACCGGCGTGGATACCGTGCAGGCCGTCGCCCGGCTGGCCGCCCGCCGGGGATGGAGCTTGTTCCTCCTGGGAGCCGCGCCTGGCGTCGCGGAACAGGCGGCGGCTGTGCTCCAGCGCGCCAATCCCGGCCTGCAGATCGCCGGCACCTATGCCGGCTCGCCGGCGCCGGTGGAAGAGGATCCCATCGTCGAGATGGTCCGGGCCGCCGCCCCTCATTTCCTATTCGTGGCCTACGGCGCGCCCCAGCAGGACCTTTGGATCGCCCGCAATCTGGCCCGGCTGGGGGTGCCGGTCGCCATGGGAGTCGGCGGCACCTTCGACTTCCTGGCCGGCAAGGCGCGGCGGGCGCCGACCTGGATGCAGCGCGCCGGCCTGGAATGGCTCTACCGCCTGATCCAAGAGCCGCGGCGCTGGCGGCGCATGCTGGCCCTGCCCCGTTTTGCCCTATGCGTGCTGTGGGAGCACGGCATTCGCCGGCGCAGTCGCTAGCAGAGGCCGCGTGGGAATTTCCGACGCCTCATTCATTGACAAACCCGCCAACTTCGCTATAATACCCCGGCGTGTAACGAACACCTTGTTCCATGGAGAACAAGGAGTGTCAAGGAGCGGAACCGTGGAAGGACGTCGGGCTGGCGTACCACCTTTGCAAAAACCTGGCGCCCTGGCTGAACAACTCTCTCGCGGCCAGCGCGTGGAAGGCACTGTCACAAAAATCACCGAATTCGGTGCGTTTGTGGATATCGGCATCGGGCGCGACGGCATGATTCACATCACCGAATTGAGCCTCGGCCCGGTGGAAAAGGTCTCCGACGTGGTGCAGGAAGGCCAGCAGGTTGTGGCCTGGGTCAAAGAGGTCAACCTCAAAAAGAACCGCATCAGCCTGACCCTGGTGGACCCCAACCGCAAAAAGATACGCGATCTGAACGCCGGCATGGTCGTCAAGGGTACGGTAACCCGCCTGGCCCCATACGGCGCCTTTGTGGATATCGGGGCCGAGCGCGAGGCCATGCTCCACGTCAAGGAAATGGGCACCGAGTACGTCAAGAACCCCGGCCAGGTCGTCAAGCCGGGTGACACCATCGAGGCCCGCATCCTGGCGGTGGACAAGCGCCGGCGGCGCATTGACCTGACCATGAAGCCGGAGGAGCCGGCCGAACCGGAGCCGGCCCCGGAACCCGCGGCGGCGGAGCCCTCCCCGGCACAGCAGGAAGAGGAACACATCCCCACCATCATGGAGCTGGCACTGCGGGAAGCGCTGGAGCGCCAACAGCAGAGGGAGCGCAAAGCCCGCAAGCGAAAAGAACAGGCGGAGGCCGGCGACAGCGAATACGAGGAACTGCTGTCCCGGACGCTGGAACTGCACCGCCAAAATTCCTGAAAGACAGCCACCAATCGGTCACCTCCCTGGTCGGCGCACAGGCCGGCGCAACCGCCCGCCTGTGCGCTTTGCTTCCCCCTGCATTTTGCGCCCTCCCTTTCTTTGAGTTTCCCCCTCCCTCGTGTATAATAGTTGGTTGCAATCCGTTACGATAAGGAGCAAGCGTTGTTCGGACGACCAAAGACGATACAGGACGGCCTGGCGCGCACCCGGCAGACCTTTTTCGGCCGCATACGCCAACTGCTGGCCGGCAGTGCCCTGACCCCCGACACCTGGGACGAGCTGGAGGAACTGCTCATCCAGGCCGATGTAGGGGTGGAGATCACCACCGAGCTGGTGGATGACCTGCGCCGGCTGGCGGAGGCCGGCAAACTGCGCACGCCGGCAGACGTGGAAGAGGCTCTACGGGCCAAGCTGGTGGAAATGCTGAAGCAGGGCGCTCCATCGGTCATTGACGAGCCCCGCCTGCTGACCGTCATCCTGGTGGTGGGCGTCAACGGCTCTGGCAAGACCACCAGCATCGGTAAAATGGCCCATTACTACAAACAGCGCGGCCGCAAGGTCATCCTGGCCGCCGCGGATACTTTCCGCGCCGCCGCCATTGACCAGTTGAAAATCTGGGGCGAGCGGGTCGGAGTAGAAGTCATCGCTCATCAGCCCGGGGCGGACCCCGGGGCGGTGACCTATGATGCCATCCGTGCCTGTCAGGCACGCGGGGCCGACATGCTGATCATTGACACCGCCGGCCGGCTGCATACCAAGTACAACCTGATGCAGGAGCTGGCCAAGGTGCGCGGCGTCGCCGCCAAACAGGTGCACCGCGCCCCCCATGAGACGCTCCTGGTCATTGATGCCACCACCGGCCAGAACGGCCTGGCCCAGGCCCGTCACTTCAAGGACACCGTCGGGGTGACGGGCATCGTGCTGGCCAAGCTGGACGGCACCGCCAAAGGGGGCATCGTCTTCCCCATCGTGCGGGAGCTGGGTGTCGGGGTGCGCTTCGTCGGCACGGGCGAGAAGCTGGAGGATTGGGCCGAATTCGACCCTCAGCTTTTCGTCGCCGGCCTGTTCGATCAAAACGGCAACCCATAAATCAATAATACGGAGGACGAATATGCCTGCTGTTTCCGAACTGAAAGCTCGACTGGCTGAGCTGGAAGAGCGTATCCAGACGTTACAGGTGCGTCTTTGACCTGGCCGGCAAGAAGCGCCGCATCGTCGAGCTGGAGAAAGAAGTCTCTGCGCCGGACGTCTGGAACGAGCCGGCGCGCGCCCAGCGCTTGAGCAAAGAGCTGGCCCGCCTGCGCGAGGAAATCGAGGAATGGGAGAGCTTCCAGAAGGCGGCGCATGACTTGCATGAGCTGGTCGCGCTGGCCGAGGAAGGCGAGGAAACGCTCGAGCCGAGCTTCCTGGAAGAGCTGGAGCAGGAGACCCTGGCGTTGGAGGGCAGACTGCGCAAGCGGGAATTCGAACTGCTCATGTCCGGCGAGCACGACGCCAAGAACGCCATCCTGGCGATACACGCCGGCGCCGGCGGCACCGAGGCCACTGACTGGGCCAGCATGCTCCTGCGCATGTACCTGCGCTGGTGCGAACGCCACGGCTTCAAGACCGAAATCCTCGACATGACCGAGGGTGAGGAAACCGGCATCAAGAGCGCCACTATTCGCGTCGAAGGACCGTATGCCTATGGCTATCTCAAGGCGGAGCGCGGCGTGCATCGGTTGGTGCGGCTTTCGCCATTTGATGCCAACCACCGCCGGCACACCAGCTTCGCCCTCGTCGAGGTCATGCCGGAGCTGGAAGACGATATTGACGTGGTGATTGACCCGAAGGACTTGCGCATTGACGTCTTCCGCTCCTCTGGCGCCGGCGGGCAGAACGTGCAGAAAAACTCCACGGCGGTGCGCATCGTCCATATCCCGACCGGCATCGTCGTCGCTTGCCAGAACGAGCGCTCCCAGCTTCAGAACAAGGAGACCGCCATGCGCATCCTGCGGGCGCGCCTGTACGAGATGGAGCGCCAGAAGCATGAGGAGGAGCAGGCCCGGCTGAAGGGCAAGCACGTGGAGGCCGGCTGGGGCAATCAGATCCGCTCCTATGTGCTCCATCCGTACCAGTTGGTCAAGGACCTGCGCACAGGCTATGAGACCGGCAACACCGACGCGGTGCTGGACGGGGAGATTGACGAATTCATCGACGCCTATCTGCGCTTCGCAGAAGCCGCCGCGTAATCCGGGTTCTGGGGAAAAACAACACAGGCCGCCGCGTGATTTCTCGGCGGCCTGTGCGCGTCAAAGGCGAGACGACTACTCGACCTTGATGGCTTTCTCGCTCTGCCACAGGCCGTGGATGTTGCAGTAGGACGTGGCATAGAGCGTGCCAGGCTTATCCACCTTCAAGCGTGCGGCGACTTCTGGGTGGGTGTACGCCGGCCCGGTATTAGGCCCCTGCGTCGACTCCCCATGCGCGGTGAACTCGAAATGCCCGACCTGATACGGGAACTTATCCCCCTCCGGATGGAAATACAGCTCGATCCAGCGGATGTGATGTTCGGTGGTATTCGGATGCGGGATCTCCTTGCCGACCGTGAGGGTGACCGTGAAGAACTCGCCGGCCTTGACGGTATCGGGGCAATCGATGACCGGTGCATGCTTTTCCTT
>JACIWP010000022.1 GCA_014360855.1 Anaerolineae bacterium | reverse complement strand
GGATCTGCTCTACCGTCAGGTTGCCCGGCTGTGCCAGCATGATGGGGATGCGGTTGCGGTTGGCCTGGAAGCACATCTCGGGGGCCGGGATGATATAGCCGGCCAGCGTCATCCCGAGGAACTGCTCAGCCTCCGTAGGGGAGACCACCGTCGCCGAGCGGGTGCGGTTCACCAGCACCACATCCACCATGGCGCCGTGCAGGTCCATCTTCATTAGTGCGGAGATGGTCTGTTGGGCCGCTTCCAGCGCCAGGGGGTCGGATTCCGTGACCACTACGACGCGCCGGCTGCGCGAGATGCAGACGTTCGCATGGGGGGTGAAGCAGGCGCCGGCATCCACCAGCACGAAATCGGCCTGCTGTTCCAGCTCCTCGAGGATCTGGTGTGTCCTGGCCGGCGGGACAGTGATGCCTATTAGCTCCTCCCGCGGGACGGTGGGGAAGACCCGCAATCCGGACGCATGCGGTACCAGGGCGCTGGTCACTGCCTTGGCGGAGGTGCCGGCCGCATCTTTCAAGAGCGAGGCCAGGCCAGGCCCCGGGCGCAGTCCCAACTGCATGGCGATGGTGCCGGTGTGATAGTTCGCATCGAAGAGGATGACCAACTTCTTGCGCTCGGCCAGGGCAATGCCCACGTTAACCAAGAGCGTGGAGGTGCCCACGCCGCCTTTGGCTCCCAGGAAGGTGATGACATTGGCGCGCTGGGTGGCCGCCGGCTGGGCGATATAGGATGCGCGTGCCAGGAGCGCCTTCACCCGGGCGATCAGCTCCGCCGGCAGGACCGGTTTGGTGATGTAGTCGTCGGCCCCCACCTGGAACCCCCGCACCTTGTCCTCCACCTGGGACTTGGCGGTCAGCATGATGACGGGCAGGCGGGCCGTCGCCGGCTGTTCGCGAATGCGCCGGCATACCTCGTAGCCGTCCATCTCCGGCATCATGATATCCAGGATGACGAGGTCCACCGGTGTCTCGGAGAGGATCTGGAGCGCTTCCGGGCCGCTCTTGGCGGTCAGCGTCTCAAACCCCTCGCGATGCAGGGCGTAGGCGATCAGCCGCAGAGCGTTGATGTCATCGTCCACAACGAGTATGCGTTGGGCCATATGTGCTCCCTGCATGAACAAAATGCCATGCGCGTACGTCTTACATTTGTCCCTAATGTAGCATATTTTATCGTCAAAAGCAAGGGAAAACCGCTCGTAGAACCTTACAAAATGCTTGCAATTCTATGATGAACCTGCTATAATTAGTTATGTAAGGTTTTGTCGGGATTCCCGTTTGGGGAGAATGCGCACACGGACGCCGGCAGTGGCGTCAGGGAGGATAACAGCATGCGCAAACGCAAAATGCTCTGGTTGGTCGTGATTCTGGTCCTGGCGATGGCCCTGCTCCTGCCGGCGGGTTCTCCCGCACTGGCCTACGGCGCCCGCTATTTCCCGGAGACCGGCCATACGGTGCGGGGGGCCTTCCTCGACTTCTTCAACCGCTACGGTGGACTGGCCATTTTCGGCTACCCCCTCACCGATGAATTCCTGGAGAACGGCTTCAGCGTCCAGTATTTCCAACGGGCGCGCTTCGAATGGCACCCGGAGAACCCCGACCCCTACAAGGTGCAGTTGGGACTGCTGGGCTATCAGATCCATGGGCCGGCGGATCCGCCGGTGCCGGCGCCTCCCGGGCCGTGGCCTTGGAACCTGCGCTATTTCCCCGAGACAGGCCACACTGTGGCCGGCGTTTTTCTGCAGTTCTTTGACCGCTACGGCGGCCTGACGGTCTTCGGCTATCCCATCACCGAGCCGTTCCTGGTGGAAGGCGGCATCACCATCCAGTACTTCCAGCGGGCGCGCATGGAACTGTACCCGGGGAGCACGGCAGTGCGTCTGGGAGACCTGGGATGGGAATGGTTGCACCGACAGCCGAAGTGGCCGGGCACCACGCCGGTGACGCCGGCGGTGCGCACCCGCTTTTTCCCCGAAACGGGGCACACTGTCCAGGGAGCGTTCCTGGACTTCTGGGAGAGACGGGGCGGCCTGGACATCTTCGGCTATCCCATCTCGGAAGAGTTCACGGAAGGGGGCCGCACTGTCCAGTATTTCCAGCGGGCGCGCTTCGAATGGCATCCGGAGAACCCGGACCCCTACAAGGTGCAGTTGGGACTGCTGGGCAGTGAGATATATGGGCCGGCCGACCCGCCCGTGCCCAACTGGGTCACCCCCTGGAACCCGCGGGCGCGCTACTTCGCCGCCACCGGCCACGTGGTCACCGAGGCCTTCCTGGACTTTTTCGACAGGCGCGGCGGCCTGGACATCTTCGGCTATCCCATCACCGAGGCGATGATAGAAGGCGGCCGCATCGTCCAGTGGTTCCAGCGGGCCAAGATGGAGTGGCACCCGGAGAAACCGGACCCGTGGAAGGTACAGCTCGCTCTGCTGGGCGAGGTGGTGTATCACGGCCCGCCGGCGCACCAGGCCGCCTGGGAGCCGATCATGGGATTCGGCAAGGTCTGGCGGGATAACCCGGTGGTGCGCGATGGCCTCGGCATGGGCATCGAGGAACAGCACATCGTGACCTGTGCAGAGCAGAAAATGCAGGGCGGCATCCTCTTCTGGCGGCAGGACAACCGCACCATCTACGCCCTCAAGAACGACGGTACCTGGCAGGCTTACCCGGACACCTGGGAGGCCGGGCGTGACCCGACGAGCTGGGGATATCGCCCGCCGGCCGGCCTGTATGAGCCGATCCGCGGCTTCGGCAAGCTCTGGCGCGAACGACTGGGCGGCCCCACGGGCGCCTTCGGCTGGGGCACGGAGGCCGAACGAGGTTTCCAGGCGCCAGTGCAGGCATTCCAGCGCGGCCTGATGCTGGAGAACGAGCGCAAGGAGATTTACGTGCTCTTCAACAACGGCACATGGAGGCGGTACTTCGACATGTACTGATCCCGCCGGCGCACAAGCCAAAACCCCACCTGGCCTCCCGCGCTACCACGCGGGAGGCCTTTTCGCTTCCGGAAGGAGCCGGCGTCAACAGGTCAGATGCAGGGCCGCCCCGGCGCGCACACCTTTCTCCACCAGGGCATTGTAGACCTTGCAGGCCTCCGCGGTGGGGAGTGCCCGCAGTTCAATCCCCTTCTCCTTCAGCCACTGTTCTGTCTCGGGCAGGACGACCATGCGGCCGTGAGAGCCTGTGCCCACCACCAGCACCTCCGGCAGGGGATCGCACTGGGTCAATTCCCACAGGTCCACCACTGCCAGCGCATGCCCTTCCTGCCGCCACCAATCTGGATGGATGCCGTCGGGAAGGATGAGCAGGTCCGCCCGATAGGTCTTGCCGTCAATCAGGATTCGGCCGAACTCATATCCCTCGATGAGATGCATGGCGAACGACCTCCTTTCGCCGGCGCATCCGACAAACCTCTCGGAGCCAGCCTCCCGATGCTCCGGGATTCCAAAAAGGCCACTGCCCTGGCCAGCACTTCTTCCGGCGTCAGCGCATCGGTGTCAATCACCAGATGAGCGTGTGCGGCCGCATGAGCCAGCCGGCGCTCCTGCTCCTGCCAGTAGGCCGCGTCGTAATCCACCTCTCGCCGGCGGGCCACTGCCTCGTAGCTGGCATGAAGATAAATAAGGATATCCGGCCGGGTGATGCGCTGCCACATGTATGGGACGTACGAGTGCTCCTGGCCCACCTGGCGGGCATTATAGCCCAGGGCGCGCAGTCCCTCTACCAGGGTGGTCTTGCCGGCGGCGCACACCCCCACCACCGCGATCAGCGGTGCCCGAGTGAATGATCCCTCTCCATGGCTCATCGCCAACCATGCCCTCCTGTACTGTGACAGGGTTGCGGGCCGCTGTGCTTGGCGGACTGCCATGTCCATTTATATATTATTATACCATCAAAATGGGAAGCGCACGCTCATTTTGCGGATTTGTAGGGCGCCGGCATGGGGGTACACGGCCAGTACCGCCGCGCTGATGTCATCCGCCGGCCGGCCGTCGTCCAGGGAGATGGCCTCGGAGATGAGCGCCTCGGCCAGGGTTTCGGCGCTGGCAGAATCCTGGCGCAGATGGGCGCAGGCGAAAGCGGGGATATCGAGGGATTGGCCTTTCCGCCGGCCGGCGGCCAGCAGGCCGTCGCTGAACAGCAGGGCATACAGACCTGCCTCGAGCTGAATCTCACTGATGACCGGCTTGGTGCGGGGATGGATGCCGATCGGCTCGCTGGGATCATCCAGCAGGGTCACCGCGCACTCGCCGGCCGGCGCGCGCCGGATGATGACCGCCGGGCACTGCGTGTTGCGCGAAATAACCAGCGTGCCGGTGGTCAAATCCACCGAGGCGATGCTGATCTCAGCGGAGACCTTCCCCTGCCGCAGAGTGCGCAGGTAATCATGGGCCGCACGCGCCGCCGCCCCGTCCCGCACACCATCCGCCAGCAGGGAGATGATTTTACGGGCGGCGATATTGCTGATGAGCTTGGCCGCCTGGCCACTGCTCTGCCCATCGGCCAGCACCAGGGAAAGCCCGCCGTGCGGACGCTCGATGACCTCGACCGTGTCTCCGCTTTCGCTGACGGCGTACTTCGCCACTTTGGCAACCGCGACGTGCAGTTCCAGGCCGCGCGCCACAATCACCATCGGGTCTACTCCTTGACGCTGATCGTCAGGGAAAGGGATGCCTGTGCCGCGGCGGAGCTCTGGGATGCGGCGCTGAGATAGGCCTCGCCGGCGGAGCCGACCGCGGCATCGGCCGGCACCGTGAAGGTCACGCTGACCGTCTTCGTCCCGCTGGCGGCCAGCGCGATGGTCACCGGGCCGGCCCCCTTGTCTGCTCCATCCACGATGAGCCGCACGCTCCACCCGGACATAACCGCCGGGAAGAGCTGAAGCACCACATTATCCGGCACCGTCGCCATGTTGCGCACGGTGACGTTGAAGGTGGCGGTCTGGCCGGCCTGCACCTGCGCGGACGTGGCGCTGGTAATCAACTGAATGGCATACTGCACCACTGTCGGCGTGCGGGTGGGGGTGACGGTGCGGGTCGGGCTGGCTGTGTAGGTCGGCCGCGGGGTGAAGGTCGGCGGTCGGGTGAAAGTCGGCCGCGGCGTGCTGGTCGGGCGCGGCACCGGAGTCGGGAAAGGAGTCGGAGTGGGCCAGGGCGTCGGGGTTTCCGCCGGCAGTGTCGGGATGATCACCACCGTGAAGGTCGGGCTGGGGACAGGCGTGTCCGTGGGGATCGTGGTCGGCGTATCGGTGGGGGGCGCCGGCATGGTGGGTGAGCTGACGGGTGTCCCCACGGGCGCGGTAGTGGTCAATGCCGGCAAGGGGGTGGAGGTGGCGAAGGCGCTGGCCGGCCGGAAGCCGCGCGTCTGATAGGCCACCAAGGCCCAGGCACAGACCAGCAGTATCCCCATGGTAATGAGGCCGCCCACGACCACGGCCATGGGGCGGGTCTGCCAGGGCCATATCCGCGCCCGGGAGCGCGTCGGCGCCGGATAGCGCTGTCCATAGGCCATTTGCGCCGCCTGCAGGCGCGGACAGCGGCCAAATTCCCCGCTCAGACACAGCCGCTCCTGCTCGTCCTCCGTGATGGGGGTCGGGGCGGGGAAGGCGTAACAGCGGTTGGCCGGCGAGGGCTGTGGCCAATATGTATCCGGACCGTTCATCGCGCCCAGATAGGGGCATACGCGTTCCTCGGATGTGCTCACAAGCTCTTTCCCCCCTCTTTTCCCGATATCGCCTGTTCGAGCCAGCGCAGGGCCTCGTCGCGCGTGGTGAATGTGCCGGCGGCCTGCTCCTCGCGCACCCGCTCCAGCCATTTGCCTATGGCAGGGCCGGGGGCCAACCCAAAGCGCTGGATCAGGTCATTCCCGGTGACCAGGCGCGGCATCCCCTCCGGCCCGCCGGTGCGCGAGAAGAACTCCAGCAGGGCCTGAACGACCCTCTGCACGGGCGCCCAGACCTCCGCCGGCGGCCGGCCTGGCCGGCATGCGGCGGTATCCGCCAGCGACAGGAGGCATACGCCCAGGGCCGCATCCCCCAGGTCCCGGAAAAAGCGGTACTGTGCCCGCGGTGTCAGCTCCCTTTCCCGGGACAACAGCAGGGGACGCAGATGATGGGCCACGCAGGCGCAGACGTAAGATATCTCGCGCTGGGAGAAGCGGAGCCGGCGCATGATCCCCTCTGCCATCTCCGCACCTTTCCGCGCATGGCCGAGGAAGTGCACCCGTCCCACCTCATCCACCCGGCGCGCTGCCGGTTTGGCGATGTCGTGCAGGAGGGCCGCCCACTTCAGCGCCTGCCAGCAGGGCCGCTCCTCCGCCAGCTCCTGCTCCAAGTGCCGGCGCAGTGCCGGCCGGGAAGGCTCCAAGAAGGCCCATTCCTCGGGCACCAACCGGCCGCCGTCCTCCGCCGGCAGGCCGATGGCGCGCAGAAGTTCCTCCAGCCGCGCCACTGTGAGCAGAGTATGGTCCCAGACATCAAGCTGATGGGGGGCCGATTGGCTCACGCCGGCCAACCCATCCAGCTCCGGAATGGTGTACTGCCACAGCCCCAGCCCAGACATGCGGCGCAGGGCCTCCGCGGAGTTGGGCAGGGCCAGCATGCGGTGCAGTTCCTGCTGAATGCGTTCGGGGGACTCCTCCGCCAGCCCGCCGGCATCCCGCCGGATGGCCTCCAGCAAGGATGCGTCCATGGAGAAGCCCAGTTCGACCGCCAGCCGTACCGCCCGCACGGCGCGGATGGGGTCATTGGCGATGGCCTGCGGGGTGACGGGACGCAGGATGCGCCGGCGGACATCTCCCTTGCCGTCAAAGGGGTCTATCAGGCGTCCGGCGCACAGCTCCAACGCCAGGGCGTTGATGGTGAAATCGCGCCGGGCCAGGTCTTCCTCGATCCGCTCACCTTCTATACGGGAAAGGTCCAGGAAGAGGCGGGGGTGATTCTCCCGCAGGAGGACTACCCGGGCGAAGCCGCGCTCGGCATCGAGGACGTAAAAGCCGGCCCCGAGCTGGTCCGCCAGCCGGCGGCCCCACTGCACGGCGTCGTCGGACATGACGATGTCCAGGTCATGGATGGGCCGGCCCAGCATGAGATCGCGCACACAGCCGCCCACCAGGTACACGCCGGCCAGCCGGGAACAGAGAAGCTCGCGGGTGCGCGCGGCCCATGGGTTTTCTGCGAACAGCCGCTCCAGGCGCTGGGGCCACTGGTCCACGTCATCGGCGCCGGCGCCGGCCGGCACGAGCGCGGTAGGTTCCTCTTTCGGCCGGCGGGTCTTGGCGGCCCGGTAGGCCTCCCCCGGGTCTCGTCCCACGCCCACCACCTGCCGGCCCTGGAGCGCCGCCCAGCGCCGCTCATCCTGATCGGAGTATGCCGTCTCATCCTTCGGCATAGGGGTACCGAACCTGTGTCACAGCTCCGTGGGGAGGGCAACCGGCAGGCCGGCTTCCAGCAGGCGTTTGGCTTCCTCCAGGCCGGCGCGCATCGCCTTGACGTTCAGCTCTTCCGTTCCCTTGGGCACCAGGGAGCGGATAGCTTTTTCCAGGGATTCCTCGGACACGATCTTCGTCAGGCCGCAGATAAGGCCTAGCGCCACCATGGCCGCCGTGATCTCGCGGCCGGTGGCCTTGACGGCCAGCTCGGTGATGGGCACCGCGACCACACGTGTGGTGGGAGAGCGCTCCACATTGGTGGAATCAATGATGAGCAGGCCGTCGCGCTTCAGGTCGTAATAATAGCGGTCGCTGGCCTCCTGGCTCATGCAGACCAGCAGGTCGGCGTTCATCACCTTCGGGTAATATATCTCGCCGTCAGAGATGATCACCTCTGATTTGGAGGCGCCGCCGCGCGCTTCCGGGCCGTAATCCTGGGTCTGCACGGCGTTGCGCCCATCGTACAGGGCGACGGCCTCCGCCAGGATGCGGCCGGCCAGGATCATGCCTTGGCCGCCCTTGCCGGCGAGACGCACCTCATAGCGTCCGATGCCTGTCCGGGTGGTCTCTTTCTTCGCCGTCTCTTTCTTCACGCTTTGCCTCCCGACTGCGCCCGCTCGATGATCTTCTGGTAGAGCTGGGTGTATTCCGGCACCTCGCGATCCACGAAGATACCGCGCACAATCTTCCCCTGCAGTTCCTCGGGTGGGAGCTTCTCGGCAGTCTGTCGGGTGACGCTGTTCTCCTTGAGAGCGCGCATCATGTCCACGGCAGAGCCTAGGCGGTTCAGCCGGCCGTAGGTGGTGTGGCAGTAGCTCACCGCTTCGATCAGGGCAAAGCCCTTTTTCTCCAGCCCCTGCTCGATATAGCCCTGCAGTTCCTCGACGTGATAGACCGTACTGCGCGCCACGAAGGCCGCGCCGCACACCTGCGCCAGCTCGCAGATGGGGAAGTCCTGTTCGATATTGCCGTACGGCGCGGTGGTCGCCAGCATATGCTGGGGTGTGGTGGGGGAATACTGCCCGCCGGTCATGCCGTAGGTAGCGTTGTTGATGACGATGGCCGTCAGGTCAATGTTGCGGCGGGCGGTGTGGATGAAATGGTTGCCGCCGATGGCCAGCGCATCACCATCCCCCATCACTACGATAATTTTCAGCTCCGGCCGCGCCAGCTTCAGCCCGGTGGCAAAGGAAAGGGCGCGGCCGTGGGTGGTGTGCATGGTGTAGAAGTCCAGGTAGACCGGCATGCGTCCACTGCACCCGATGCCAGAGATCATAGCCACCTGATTTTTGTCATAGCCCAGGTCGTCCACGGCGCGGATGATGGCGCCCATGACAATGCCGATGCCACAGCCGGCGCACCAGATGTTCGGGAATTTCTTCTTGTGGCGCAGATAGTCATATATCAACTGGCGCTGGGTTGTCATGATACTCTCCCCTTCCCTATTCCTTGTACTCAATGGCGGCGCGAATCTCCTGGGGGGTGATCATCTCCCCATCCGCCCGGCGCACCCGCCGCACCTTAGAGCGCCCGACCAGCCGCTCCACTTCCAGGGCGATCTGTCCCATGTTCATCTCCGGCACGACCACGCGCTGAGCTTCGTGCGCCGCCAGCAGGACCTGGTCTTTGGGGAACGGCCACAGCGTTTTCAGGATGAGCAGGCCGACGCGATGCCGCCGGCACATGTAGATCGCCTCCTTGGCAGCGCGCGCCGTGCATCCATAAGCGATGACCAGCGTGCGCGCATGCTCCACGTTGATGGCCTCGGTGATAGCGATATCCTCCACATGGGCGTCAATCTTGCGGAAAATGCGCGTCAGCCAGGCGTTGATCTCGTCCAGTCGCTGGGTGGGGAAGCCGGCGCGATCGTGCATCAGCCCGGTGATGTGATAGCGGAAGCCATCGCCGAAGTTGGCCATGGGCGGGACATCGGAGGCGGTCTCCTCATAGGGGAAATACCACTCCGGCGGCACATTGGGCCGGGCGCGGTCAATGATCTCCAGCTCCTCCGGCGCCGGCAGTGTGACCTTCTCGCGCATGTGCCCCACCACTGCGTCCATCAGCAGGATGACCGGCGTGCGGTACTTCTCCGAAAGGTTGAAGGCCGTCACCGTCAGGTCAAAGCACTCCCGCACCGAGGTCGGGGACAGCGCGATGATGGGATGGTCGCCGTGCGTGCCCCAGCGCGCCTGCATGACATCCCCCTGGGAGGGGCTGGTGGGCTGACCGGTGGATGGCCCCAGGCGCTGTACGTCCACAATGACGCAGGGGATCTCAGCCATGACGGCATAGCCGATGTGCTCCTGCATCAGGGAAAAGCCCGGGCCGCTGGTGGCGGTCATGGCCTTCAGCCCGCCCACCGAGGCGCCCAGCACTGCCGCCAGGCTGGCGATCTCGTCTTCCATTTGGATGAAGACGCCGCCCACCTTGGGAAGCTCCCGGGCCATGGTCTCCGCGATGGTGGTGGAAGGGGTAATGGGGTAGCCGGCGAAGAAGCGACAGCCGGCGGCCAGCGCCCCATAGGCGCATGCTTCATTGCCCTGCAAGAATGCCGTCCTCATCTCCGCACCCTACCTCCCACAGCCTGACCGGTTTTTCGCTCCTGCTCACCACCTTCCACCAGCTCCACCACAATGGCAAAGTCCGGGCAGTGATAGACGCACCAGTTGCAGGCCGTGCACCGCTCCTCATGCGCCACCACGGGATGGCCCTCCGGCCCCAGCTCGAAGACTTTGCGCGGGCAGAAGGCCACACAAAGCCCACAGCCTTTGCACCAGTTGTCAAAGACCGTGACCCTGCCTCGTCGCTTCGGACGCGGCTTTGTCGTCTCCGGCGGAGCCTCCTCGACGACTTGTGATTCTTCTCCTGCTTGCATATCGGTATTCCTCCTTTGGAAGTCACTCCACGCTGAGATGCGGCACAGAGTTTGGCCGGCCGTTCCACCTCGCCAACCTGTACGTGCATATTGTAACATTTTCGGCCGGCTCGTCAATCCGGGGAGCGCCCTGCCGGCCTAGAGCATTCCCGCCACGATGTCGGCGATCTGCTCCGGGTGCTCCGCCACGCGCACCCCCGCTTCTTTCAGGCGGGCGATCTTCTCCCGGGCGCCGCCGGAGCGGCCGGCGATGATGGCGCCGGCGTGCCCCATGCGCTTGCCCTCCGGTGCCGTCAGGCCGGCGATGAACGCCACCACCGGCTTGCTCATGTGGCCGGCGATATACTCCGCCGCGATCTCCTCCTCGTTGCCCCCGATCTCGCCGATCATCACCACCATATCGGTATGCGGGTCCTGCTCGAACAGCTCCAGGATGTCCACGAAACTGCTCCCGATGACCATATCCCCGCCGATGCCCACCGCGGTGGACTGTCCGATGCCCCGCTGGGTGAGGGAATACACCACTTCATAGGTCAGGGTGCCGCTCCGCGACACCACCCCTACCGGCCCGGGGCGGTGGATATGGCCCGGCATAATGCCCACTTTGGCTTGGCCGGGCGTGATGAGGCCGGGGCAGTTGGGGCCGATAAGGCGCGCCCCGCGCGAGCGCACAAAAGCGACCACTTTGAGCATGTCCAGAGCTGGGATGCCCTCGGTAATGCACACGATGAGCTGAATGCCGGCCGCGGCCGCCTCCATGATGGCATCGGCGGCATACGGGGCCGGCACGAAGATTGCCGAGGTATCCGCGCCGGTCGCCTCCACCGCCGCGGCCACTGTGTCGAAGATGGGGATGCCCTCCAGCCATTCGCCGCCCCTGCCCGGCGTCACGCCGGCCACCACCTGTGTGCCGTACTCCACCATCTGCAGGGTATGGAACGAGCCTTCTCGGCCGGTGATGCCCTGCACGACCACCCGCGAACGATTATCCAGCAGGATGCTCATGATCTCCTCCCGTTATGCCGCTGGCACGGCGGCGCCGGCCTGCGCCGCTTCCACCGCCAGGCGGGCGGCCTCGCTCAGCGTGCGCGCCGTGATGAAATTGGCCTCGGCCAGCAGACGCCGGCCCTCCTCCTCGTTCGTGCCAATGAGGCGCACCACCACTGGCACCTTCGACGGCACTTGCGCGAAAGCCTCCAGGATGCCGCGCGCCACCTCATCACAGCGGGTGATGCCGCCAAAGATGTTGATGAGCACAGCGCGCACATTGGGGTCCGCCAGGATGATGCGCAGGGCTGCCGCTACCCGGTCGGCGCGTGCCCCGCCGCCGATGTCCAGGAAGTTCGCCGGCGCGCCCCCGTAAAGCTTTGTCATGTCCATGGTCGCCATAGCCAGGCCTGCCCCGTTCACCATACAGCCGATGTAGCCGTCCAGCTTGACGTAGCTCAGGCCGTACTGGCGCGCTTCCCGCTCCGCCGGCGACTCGTCCAGCATTTCCCGCGCCCGCGCCAGCTCCGGCTGGCGGTACAGGCCGTTGTCGTCCACCACCATTTTGCCGTCCAGCGCCAGCAGTTCGCCGCCGGCCGTCACCGCCAGGGGGTTAATCTCCGCCAGGGTCGCATCGGAGTACATCAGCGCCTCGTACAGTCCCAGCCCAATGCGGGTGAACTGGGTCAGCAACGCCCGGTCCAGCTCGATGTCACAGGCCACCTGGCGCATCTGGTAGGGCTGAAGGCCAAGCAGGGGGTCAATATCCACCCGGGCGATTTTTTCGGGTGTCGTCGCCGCAACTTCCTCGATGTCCACCCCGCCGGCCGCGGATGCCATCAGCACCAGCCGGCGGCCAGCGCGGTCCAGCACGATGCCCAGGTACAGCTCCTGCGCGATGTCGGCGGCCTGGTCCACCAGGACGCGCCGCACTGTCAGGCCTTTGATCTGCATCCCCAGGATGGCCTCCGCCGCGGCGCGGGCCTCCGCCGGCGTCTCTGCCAGGCGGATGCCGCCGGCCTTGCCGCGCCCGCCGGCCAGCACCTGCGCCTTCACCACCACCCGGCCTCCTAGACGGGCGGCGATTTCCTCGGCTTCCTCCGGCGTCTGCGCCAGCTCCCCTTTCGGGATGGGGATGCCATGCTTGGCGAAAATCTGCTTCGACTGAAACTCGTACAGGTTCATGACAGGCCTCCTTGCCAGTATCTCTATTCCTGCCCCGCTTGCGCCGGCCTATAGAACAGGGCGGCCGGCGGCACCGGCTCCCATTCCCCCGCCGGCGGCCGCCAGTACAGGGCCAGGCCGCTGAATTCCCCTTCCAGCCGGCGGTATTCCAGACGCAGGGCATGCGGCCCGGGGGGCAACAGCACCTCCCCTTCGACCGCAGTTTTTGCCCACGGTTGGCCGGCATCCTCCAGCACCGTCTGACTGTCCAGCGAAAGGCGCACTGCGCCGGCCTGGACCACGGCGCGAAAGCCGTATCGGCCGGCCTGATCCACCCTCAGCCAGCCCTCATAAGCCGCGCAGTAGGGCCGGCCAGCCAAGACTTTCGCCGGCGCGCCCTCCCATGCGCTGGGCACCGTCTGCAGGGCGATCAGCGGCTCGACTCTCTGCCAGGCCGGCTCCCCGGCCGGCCCGCCACCGCCGCACTCGTAATACGAGGCCAGCAGACCCGGAACGTCGGCGGACGCATCGAAGTAGGCCGGCGACACAGCTTCCCACTCGCCGGCGCCGCGCTGCCACCACAGCGGCACATCTACGGGGAAACCCTGGAACTCGCCGGCCGCCCGCAAGCTGTGCCACCCTTCCGCCAGGTATAGGGCTGTGCCGGCGGCCGGCTGGCCGTCCACCTGCACATCCACCGGCCCACTGCCCTCGGCCCGAAAGCGGTATGCATCGTACACTGGAACGTAGACTGCGCCCGCCCATTGTACCCCAAAAGGCGGAGAAAGGGGAATCTCGCCGGCCCCCTGTTCCACCCTCAGCGCCGGCACCCGCATCGTCAGGTTCGCGGAACCCATGCCACTTGTAAGAACCCGCAAGGTCAGGCCGCGACGCGCCGCGACCTCTTCTTTGCGCACCAGCAACAGCCGGCAGGCATAGCGCCCATACGGGCTTTCCAGGGACATCTCCTCCGCGCCCGGATAAAAGGCTCGCACCGCCGCGGCCAGGGCCGTCCCATCATACGGTTGACAGGCGACGTAGGCCAGGTCCAGCGGGAGCTCCTCATGGATCGGGAGCGCTTCGGCCAGGGACATGATGCGCCGGCCGGGCGGCTCGCCGGCCAGCCAGGCGAAGTCCTGTCCCGGGTTGTAGAACGGGAAGTTCGCCATCAGGTAAATATAGCGCTGACCCTGAAAGCCGGCCAGCGTGCTGGCCAGGGCGCTGATGTCGCGGTCGAACTCGGCGCGCACGCGCGGGTCGCGGATCTGCCGGCCGAAGAAGAGGCCCAGGTTGCTGGCGGCGGCCAGGAGCAAGAACACCCCCAGCAGGCCGGCGGCCAGGCTCCGCCAGCGCGGCGCCAGGCCTTGCCGCAAGCCCCACAGCCTTTGGACGGGCAGGCCGGCCAGCAAATAGACTGCCGGCATCGCCAGGGCAATGCGGTGACCGCGGAAATCGGCCGGCAGGACGCCGCCGCCGATCAGGGTGACCAGGAACCATATCACCAGAAATGCGTTCGGGCCGCGCCAGATGCCGGCCAGCGCCATCACCAGCCCCAGCGCAAACAGGACGCCGCTGACAGGGTCCAGCGCCGGCGTGCCGGGCAGGTTGGCCGCCGGCCAGCTCTCCCCTTCCAGGTTATAGAACAGGAGCGCGCGGACCAGGCGGGGACCTAAGGGCTGGGCCGGCACGGCGGATGGATGGAACAGGGCCGGCAGGATCGAGGTGAAGCGCTCCGTCAGCGCGACCTGCGGCTCCCGATGTACAAAGCCAAGATACGGCGCGGTGAAGACAACGAGCGCCAGCAGAAAGACCATCAGGCCGGGCAAGTGACCGCCCAGGGACTGTCGGAGGGCCGTGCGGCGGCCGGCGGAGGGACTGTGCTGTACTTCCCTCAGCCGGCGCACAGCGGCACTGCCCATCAGCACCAGCGCGAACAGCGGCACCAGCTTGAACGAAGCGTGGCTGTACAGCCCCAGGGCCAGGGCCAGGCCGGCGATAAACCAGGGGGGCTTCCCCCGCGTGCGGAGCGCCCGCGCCAGGCAGGCCAGCGCGATCAGGGCGCACAGCAGGTCCGGCACCACCGGCAGGACCAGCCGGGAGAGCGCGATGCGGTAGCGGGAGACGGCCAGCAGGAACGCGGTCGCCAGCGCCGGCGCCGGCCCCAGCAGTCGCCGCGCCAGAAAATAAAAGGGCAGGCACAGCAGGGCGCCCATGACGGCAAAGGGGAGCCGCAGGGCAAAGGTGGTGGGACCGAAGAGGAGAAACGAAAGGGCCACCGGGTACACGCTGGTGGGATACTGCCAGGGAAGCCCCTCGTGGTGCAGGACGCTGTAGGCGTCCTTGCCCATCTGGGCCTCGTCGTTCCAGGAGATGCCGCCGGCCGGCGGGAAGTTCCCCAGGCCGGCCAGCGTCACGGCAAAGGCCAGCGCCATGATCAGCGCCACCGCCGCGGCCTCGCCGGCCCAGCGCCGGCGCGTCTCCCAGCCGCGGCGCAGGGCGGCCAGGGGTTGATGCCCATCCCAAAGCGCCATGCCGGCCAGGACGACGAAGCCGCCGGCCAGGTACCACCTCCAGGCGGTGCGCACCGCGTCCCAGCGCCAGAAGCACTGCCAGCCGGCCCAGCCCAATGCCGATGTGCCGCACAGGGTCAGCGCGATGCCGGCAGTGGTGCGAGCGGAATGCCGGCGCGGGGGCCGAGAGACTGCCGGCCCCGCGGCGGAGGATGTATCCACCTTCCCGCCAGCCAGCGCCGCCAGCAGTCCCCCCAGGACGAAGAGAGCGCCGGCCGCCGGCGCATAGGCCCGCTCCTTCAGCAGGAGCGCCTGGCCCAGCATGCCCAGGAGCAGGCCCATCAGCAGGAGGGACGCCGGCCGCGTCCGCCCCTGCCCCTTCGCCATGTGCCTGCCCATGCGGCCGGCCCCTCCTACCGCACCTGGAAGGTCTGGACGCGGTGATTGTACACATCCGTGACGGCGACGAGGCCGTCAGGGCCGGCCGCGACCCCTACCGCCTTGCGGAACTGCCCTGGCCCCGTTCCCTCGCCGCCCCACTGGCCCAGGCGATTGCCCTGGCCGTCGTACACCAGCACGATGTGCGCCTCGGGATCGGTCAGGAAGAGCCGGCCCGCGGCATCCACCGCAAGGTGCGGGCTGTCAGTAGTATTGGCGCCCGAGATCGGCCATTCGCCCAGGTATCCGCCGGCGGAATCCAGCACCTGCAGGCGCATGTTCAGCACATCGGCGATATAGATGCGCCCCAGGGAGTCCACCGCCGCATCGGTAGGCTGATTGACCTGCCCAGGGCCGGCGCCGAAGCCGGCCAGCACCGCCAGCAGTTCGCCCTCCGGCGAGAGCTTTAGGATGCGCGAGCCGCCGGTGTCCGCCACATAGATATTGCCGGCCAGGTCAACGCCCAACCCGCGCGGTCCGTACATGGCCAGGTCCGCGCCGAACTCCTTCTCGAAAGCGCCCTCCGGGCTGAAGCGGGCAATCACCTGGCGCGCCACATCCAGCACGTACACCCGTCCGTCGGGCGCCACTGCCACATCGAAGGGTTCCTGCAGGGGTTCCGCCGCCGTGGTCCAGGCGCCGATGAAATCACCCTGGGCGGAGAAGACCTGCACGCGCCCATTGCCGGCATCGGCCACATACACGCGCCCCTGCGCGTCCATCGCCACGCCGCGCGGGGTGCGGAACTGCCCAGGCGCGTCCCCTTCACTGCCCCAACTGGCTACCAGGTCTACGCCGGCCACCGGTGGGACCGGGCCGGCGGCGGGAATGGCCGGCGCGCTCGGCAGGGCCGGCAGTTCCTCCAGCGAGACGCCGGGCGGACGCAGGTAGTGCGCCGGCACCAGCTCATGCGCCCCGCCGGGCGGCGTCCACCACAACTCGATCTTGCGCCCGCCGTCCACCTGGAAGTAGCGCAGGATGATGTCGTGGAATCCCTCGCTGAGCTGGATCATCCCCTCGCGGTAGACGTCGCCATGATGTCCCCCATTGTCCACAATCATCTGGCCGTCAATGAAGAGGTACGAGCCGTCGTCGGAGTTGGTGCCGAAGGCGTAGACGCCGGCGCGCGGGATGTAAATTTTGCCGACCCATTCGATGCTGAAAGGCGCCGGCAGGGGATCATTGGGCGCGATGTACGGGTCAATCTGGATCAGCGCCGGCTGGCCGCCAAATTGATCCGCCCCATGGAAGTAGCGTCCCAACAGACCAAACCGGGACAGCCCTTCGTCGTACAGGTACACCTGGGGGACAGCCTCTTCGGTGCCGCCCGGCGGCGTCCAGCGCAGGTGCAGACCCGCCGGCAGGGCCGCGAACTGCGCGCTCACCCGGATGGGATGGAAGCCGGCCGGCAGGCGGCGCGCTGTTTCCCGGCGCTCCCCCTCCGCCGTCAGTATCTCCTCCTCCCCCAGCACCAGCACCGCCCGGCCGCCGCGGCACTCGAGGGAGAGCCCATAATCCCCATAGGCCGGCACGAAGAGGGAGCCGCGCCACTCCGCGGAGAAAGGTAGGGACAGCGGCGGCGTCTCCCATTCCAGGTCGAGGGTTGGGTCGCGGCGGGTGAAGGCTGGGGTTCCCCCTATTTCGGGGCCGGCGTAATAGGCCGCCGGCAGGCCCTGGATGCCGGTGATGTCCTCCGGGGTAAGGGCATAGCTGTAGAACGCCACCTGACCGTAGCGGTCCGTGTGTGTCCCAAGGCGGCCGCCGGGATACAGCTCCTGCAGGCGCTGGACGATGCTTTGATGTGCCGGCTCCAGGATGAACATGACCGGCTGGGTGACCGCCTCGCGAATGGGCAGGTGTCGGTTGACCAGGAAGTCCTCGTACGGGATGCGGTAGTCAATGAACTTAATGGCGGAGTGGTTGGTCAGCGCCGGCGAGATGAGCAGGCGGTGCGTGCGGCCGTGCTCCAGGGCGAACTGAGCGGCCAGGTTCTGGTCCGGGTCAAAGTCGTAGTACACGGCGCGATCGCCGGCCTGCTTGCGGAAATAGGCGTCGGCGTTCAGCCAGCCGCTGAAGGCCAGCAGGAGCACGCCGGCGGCCAGCACCCCTCGACTGCCCCACGGTTGAAAGACCCGCCGGAACAGGGCAATGGTGGGGTTCCAGAAGGCGGCCACCGCCAGAAACACCGCCGGTAGATTAATGATCGTGCGCAGGGAGTGCGGATTGGAATCGGCCAGGGACAGCACGCCCGGCAGTGCGCCGATCGGCAGCCACAGCCACAGGATGAGGTGGTCGGGATCGCGCCAGCGGTACAGCGCGTACCCCAATCCCAGCATGAAGAAGATGGCGCTCCAGCGGTCCAGCATGGGGGCGTTGGGCAGGTTGTGGCGCGGGCGCGGATCTCCCTGATAGACAAACATCAACGCGGTTTTGCGGATGTTATCTTTCAGCGGCTGATAACTCCCCTCCCGTTCGATATCCTGCATGACTGAGGCCTGCGTGGCGCGGTGGGTGAAATCCTCGGGGAAGCGGGCAAAGTAGACCGCCAGGGGGCCGAACCCGATGATGGCCGCGACGGTCAGGGCCAGCACGCCGGCCCAGATGCGCCGCAGGAGGCCGGGCCATGCCAGGATGTGGAGCAGGAGGTACAGCGTCACGATGACAGGGAAGACGCGGTAGCCCAGATACCCCTGCAGTCCCAGGCCGAGGGCCAGGCCGGCCCAGGCATAATCGCGCCAGCGCCCGGTGCGCAGTGCCCGCGCCAGGAACCACATGGTCAGCACGGCAAAGAAGGGTGTCAGCACCGCCTCGAAGACGACGCGGCTGAAATTGACGTGCCAGCGCGAGACGGCCAGGGCGAATGCCGCCCACTGCGCCGGCCGCATCCCGAACCACTCCCGCACCAGGAAGTAGAACGCCGCCACCGTCGCCAGCCCGATGAAGGCGGTGACCAGGCGCATGGCCAGCACCCCTTCCCCGAACAGGCGGAATCCCAGCCCCAGCAGGTACAGGAACAGGGTGGGATGGCCGTTGCTGGCGCGGGTATATGGGATGTAGACGCTGGAATCCAGGAGCTTGAGCGCCTCCAGGCCGTTGTCGGCCTCGTCCAAATAGGCGGCCGGCGGGAACTGCCCCAGGTGATAGAAGCGCATGCCGGCGGCCGCAAGCATCAGCAGGGCAAAAACAATCAGCTCCTGCCGATGGCGCTGGAAGAAATCCCTGGAAAGCCGGGGAAGCTTCTCCACCGGGCTGATGGCCATCACGATGACGCCGGCC
>JACIWP010000021.1 GCA_014360855.1 Anaerolineae bacterium | reverse complement strand
CGCCAGCACCAGGCCGTCATCATACCATACATCCACGTCCATGATGGGGAAACGCAGGGGCCGCCGGCCGCCCTTCAGCCGCAGTCCTTCGGCGCGCTTGAAGTCCTCCAGCGTCAGGCCCTCTTCGGCCAGCACCCGGCGCTCCAACTCCCCCTGCCGGCCCTCCGCCATCAGCATGCGGTAGCCGTACAGGGGCCCGGAGGGGCTGATCTCAAAGCGGTCGGCGCGCGGCTGTTCGAGCGTCGGGTCCTCCACCAGAAACGCGCCGCCGCTGTCGTGCTTATAGGCCACATCGCCGGCGAACAGGACGTCCAGGGTCTCCAGACGCTCTGCCATGACGCGGTTGAACAGATAGGACTGGTAGGCGGAGACGAAGAAGCGGCGCAGGCGCTTGGAGATCGAGTACAGGGCGCGCGCCGGCGCTTCCGCCGCCGGCGACCGCAGGAGCACTTCCAGGGCGCGGCGCTCCTCGTGGAACTGGGGCGGCCAGGCGCGCAGGGCGGCCTGAAGCTGGCCGGCGTCATACAGCCGGCGCGCTTCCAGCACGGCCGGCAGTTCGTCCGGCTGAGGCCGGCCCAGGAATTCCTGCAGAAACGCCTCGGCATCCCCCCGCAGGATGGCGCGGCCCAGGAGATGGGTGTCCCGGCGCCGGCCGAAGCGCTGTTCGCCGAAATGATTGGGCACTCCGCGGCGCTGGAGCGTTTCCAGGATGGGCCGCGCCCGCTCCAGGGCATCCGGCGGCACGTCCCGGATGCGGATGACGAAGCGGTTGCCGGCCAGGTGTCCCTGCTTGAGCTTGTTGGTATGCCGTTTGGCCCACAATATGCGGATGCTCGGCAGTTCCAGCGCCAGCACGCGCTCCGGCGGCACATGCTCCACCGACAGCACCTGTCGCGCCACCGCATGGGCGTCCTTCAGGCCGGCGTATCCGATCTGGAACGGCCGCACTCGCAGTGCCCGCGCGATTTCCTCCACTGCCCGCATAGTCGGCAGGCCGCGCTTCTCGATCTCGAAAAAGGTATGCTCCCCCTGCCCGCAGGGCGCGTACAGGGGGATCTCCGTCACCTGGAAATCCTCGTATTCCACTTTGATGCGGCCGCCCGTTCCGGGCAGATGCCGGGTCAGCCACAGCGTGGAGACCGGCGTCTCGCTCGCCATGCCGCGTCACCCCCAGGATGGGATTGGTGCTCCGGTGAGAGCCGAAAGCCGCCGCTGAACCCCGGTACAGGGGCGCGGTGCCGTTGGGTCGCCGGGTCATGCCGCTTGCGCCGGCGGGTTGTCCCATCGGGCAGAATGGCAGGTCGCCAGCACCAGGACCCATACTCCCAGCGCCAGCACCGCATCCCCCGGGCTGAAGACGGTGGGGATGGGGAAGGGCGGCGGCAGGACGAACACGTCCGACAGGAACCAGAGCCGCGTCTGCTCGCGCGGCAGGAGGATATCCTTGGTGTACTTCAGGCGCGCGCCGGGTTCGGTGCTCTGCAGTTCATACTCGTGCCCGACGCGCTGTACCGCCTCCGGTGTGATCGGCATATAGCCGCCATTGGCCAGCATGACGGTCAGGTTCATCAGCAGGCCCAGGGCGATGATGGGCATGCCGGGCAGCCGGCGGTTCATCCACACGAAGGCCAGCAGGAGCAGATAGGAGAGCACCAGGGCGATGGTATGCAGGCTGAGCCAGCCGCGCGCCGTGGTCTCCGGCTCATAGATGATGTATATCTGCAGGCCGAAGCCCAGCAGGGCCAGCCAAGGGGCGTGCAGGGGAAGGTTGGCCAGCCGGCGCAGTTTCCCGCCGGTCAGCACAGCGATCAATAATGCCAGGAACAGAGCAAGGACCAGGATCACCCCTTTTCCTCCCGGAAAGCGGTCCCCCAGACATTACACACGGGCAGGGTGGCTTCCCCTGCCCGTGTCTAGCTCCAGGGCGTCAAGCCGCCATTAGTGCCAGAAACTCCTCGCGCTCGATGGTCTCTTTCTCCTGCAGTGCCCGCGCCAGCGCCTCCAGCTTATCCCGTTTCTCCGTCAGGATTTGCCGTGCCCGGCGGTAGGCGTTCTGAACAATGTTCTGGATCTCCTGGTCAATTTCCTGGGCGATCTCCTCGCTGTAATCGCGCTGTTCGGCGATCTCGCGCCCCAGGAAGACCAGCTCCTCCTTCTGGCCGAAGGTCATTGGACCGAGCTTGTCGCTCATGCCGTATTCCTTGACCATCTTGCGGGCCAGCTCGGTGGCGCGCTCCAGGTCATTGCTGGCGCCGGTGGTCACATCGCCGAAGACCAGCTCCTCGGCCACGCGGCCGCCCAGCAGGCCGGCGATCTCGTCGTGGAATTTGGAGCGCGGGATGACGATGTGATCATCCTCCGGCAGGCCCAGGGTGTAGCCCAACGCCATGCCGCGCGAGATGATGCTGACCTTGTGCACCGGGTCCGCCAAGGGCAGATGGTGCATGACCACGGCATGGCCGGCCTCGTGGTAGGCGACGATCTCGCGATCGCGCTTGCTCAGCAGGCGGCTCTTGCGCTCCGGGCCGGCGATGACCCGCTCGATGGCCTCTTGCAGTTCCGCCATCCCGATGGCCTTCTTGTTGCGCCGCGCCGCCAGGATGGCCGCCTCGTTCACCAGGTTCTCCAGGTCCGCTCCTACAAACCCCGGCGTCTCCCGCGCGATCACGTCCAGGTCCACATCCGGCGCCAGCGGCTTGCCGCGGGTGTGCACCTCCAGGATGGCCCGCCGGCCGCGCAGGTCGGGACGATCCATCACCACCTGCCGGTCGAAGCGCCCTGGCCGCAGGAGTGCCGGGTCCAGGATGTCCGGCCGGTTGGTGGCCGCCAGGACGATGACGTTGGTGTCGGTGTCGAAGCCGTCCATCTCCACCAGGATCTGGTTCAGCGTCTGCTCGCGCTCGTCGTGGCTGCCGCCCAGGCCGGCGCCGCGCTGGCGGCCCACGGCGTCGATCTCGTCGATGAAGACGATGCAGGGGGAGTGCCGCTTGGCCTGGTCGAAGAGGTCGCGCACGCGCGAGGCGCCCACGCCGACGAACATCTCGACGAACTCGGAGCCGGAGATGGAGAAGAAGGGCACGCCGGCCTCGCCGGCCACGGCCTTGGCGATGAGGGTCTTGCCGGTGCCGGGCGGGCCGACCAGGAGCACGCCTTTGGGGATGCGGGCGCCCAGGGCGGCGAACTTGCGGGGGTCCTTGAGGAACTCGACCACTTCTTGTAGCTCCTGCTTGGCCTCGTCGGCGCCGGCGACGTCGTCGAAGGTGACGGCCGGCCGGTCCCCCGAGATGAGGCGCGCCCGACTGCGGGCGAACTGGATGGCCTGGTTATTGCCTCCCTGCGCCTGCCGCATGATGAGCATGAAGAAGACGACCACCACGATCAGCGGCAGGATCGTGCCCAGGATGGCCCACCAGTTATCCAGTAAGCCGGGGGGCTGTACCTTGATGGAGACCGCGGCGATCTTATCCTGGGGAACCCCCAGGTCAGAAAGGGTCTTGAGCAGACTGACATCCTCCTCCTTGCGAGAGAGGGCGCGCGTGCCGTCGACCCGCTGGATATACAACTGGTCTTTATTGATGGTGATGCTCTTCACCTTGCCGGCGCTAATCTCGTCGGCCAGCGCCTTCAGCGAGATCTCGTCCTGGGTGGCCGGCGGCTGCAGCAGGGTGAAAAGCACCGCGGCGATGGCCGCGGCGATGATGAGATACATCCACCTGCGGTTCATGGGATGCCTATATACCGTCCTTTACAATCTCAATCCTGCACAAAAGTGTTGTGAACTACTGCAATTATAACACAACCAGGGGGCGCGTCAAAACTAGCGCCGCAAGGGGCGCCTGCAGGCGGCTGTCCCCTGGCACGCGACTTGTCATTCTCTCTTGTTTCTGATACCATACGCGGCGTATGGGGGAAATTATAGAGGATTGAGGTGGTGGAATGGATGCCTCTCGCAGGTTAGCGATATATCGGCGTCAGCGCCGGCGAGACCACAGCGGCACCGCCGTGTTGATGCTGAAAATCGTGGCCGGCGTGCTGATCCTTGGATTGCTGGTGAATGTGGGCGTAGTGCTGGCCGCCGTGGGGGCGGCCGCCGGCGTCTATACCTACTTTGCCCAGAGCCTGCCCGACCCGGAGCAGGTCCAGGTGGTGCGGGAGGAGTTCGAGACCACGAAAATCTACGACCGCACCGGTCAGCATCTGCTGTATGAGGTCTTTGACCCTCGGCCGCATCGGGGCGACCGCACCTACGTGCCGCTCTCGGAGATCCCATTGGTGGTCCAGCAGGCCACCATCGCGCTGGAGGACCGCAGTTTCTACGAGAACCCGGGCGTCAATATCCGGGGCCTGGCGAGGGCCTTCTGGAACAACCTGCGCGGCCTGCCTATTCAGGGCGGCAGCTCTATCACCCAGCAGTTGGTCAAACACGTGTTCATCCCTCCCGAAGAGCGCTACCAGCGTTCGTACGCCCGCAAGCTTAAGGAAGCCATTCTCGCCGTGGAGATATCTCGGCGCTATCCGGGTAAGGCCGGCAAGGATCAGATCCTGGAGTGGTACCTGAACTACATCTACTACGGCAACTTCGCCTACGGCGTCGAGGCCGCCGCCCAGGTCTATTTCGGCAAGTCCATCCGCGATGTCAACCTGGCGGAAGCGGCCATGCTGGCGGCCCTGCCCCAATATCCAGCACTGAACCCCATTGACAATCCGGAGCAGGCCAAACGCCGGCAAAAGGTGGTGTTGGACGCCATGGTGGAGGCCGGCTATATCACCCGCGAGCAGGCTGACCAAGCCTATGCCCAGGAATTGACCATCCGGCCGTCCCTGGAAACCCGCTTTACCGCCATGGAAGCGCCCCATTTCGCCCTCTGGGTGCGCAAACAGTTGGAAAAGGAATTCGGACCGGATATGGTGTACGGCGGCGGTCTGCGGGTCTACACCACTCTGGACCTGGACCTTCAGCACAAGGTCGAGGAAATTGCCCGTGCCCATATCAAGTCCCTGCAGGAAGACAAGCAGTACAACCGCAACGTTTCCAACGCCGCGGTGGTGGTCATCCGGCCGCGCACCGGCGAAATCCTGGCTATGATGGGAAGCCTGGACTACAACAACAAGGATATTGACGGGCAGGTGAACATGGCGCTGGCCCCGCGCCAGCCCGGCTCCGCCTTCAAGCCCTTCACCTATCTGACCCTGTTCTCCCAGGGCTATACCGCCGCGCAGATGGTCATGGATGTGCGCACCGCCTTTCCCGACCCGCCCAACCCCGACTATGTGCCGGAGAACTACGACCGCAAGTATCACGGCCCGGTGCGCCTGCGCAATGCCCTGGCCAATTCGTACAACATCCCGGCAGTCTGGGCGTTGAGCAAGGCCGGCGTCAAAAACGTCATTGATCTGGCGCACCGCATGGGCATCACCACCCTGCGGGGCGACCAGTATGGCCTGAGCCTGACCCTGGGCGGCGGGGAGGTCACCCTGCTGGATATGACCTATGCCTTCAGCGTGCTGGCCAACGGCGGGGTGATGATTGGGGAACCCGTGCCGGAAGATGAGCGGGAGCCTGGCTTTCGTGAACTGAACCCGGTGGCCATCCTGCGGGTGGAGGACCGCCACGGCAATGTGCTCAAGTCCTTCGAACAGCCGCAGTCGCGCTCCATCCTGCCGCCGGCCCTCGCCTACCTGGTCACGGATATCCTGGCGGATAATCAAGCTCGCATCCCGGCCTTCGGCGTGAACAACAAGCTTCACCTGAAAGACCGGCCGGCGGCCGCCAAGACCGGCACCACCAACGACTGGCGCGATGCCTGGACTGTCGGTTATACCCCCCAGTATGCCGCCGGCGTGTGGGTCGGCAACGCCAACAATGAGCCCATGGACCACGTCCCCGGCTCCCTGGGCGCCGCCCCCATCTGGCAGGCGGTGATGGAGTATCTGCATGAGGGTCTGCCGGTGGAGCAGTTCATGCGTCCGCCGGGATTGGTGGAGAAGGAGGTGTGCTCCGTCTCGGGCATGTTGCCCACCGAGTACTGTCCGCATCGTGTCAAGGAGCTGTTCATCGAAGGCACTGAGCCGACCCAGTACTGCACCGTGCATCAAATGTTCCGCGTGAACAAGGAGACCGGCAAGCTGGCGACGGTCTATACGCCGCCCGAGCTGGTGGAGGAGCGGGTGTACGAGATCTACCCGCCCGAGGCGGCAGACTGGGTGCGGGAGAACAATATCCCTCAGCCGCCCACGGTGTACGACGACGCGTATGGGCCGGCGCCGGCGACCGGCGATGTGGCGATCATCGAGCCGGCACCGTACGCCTATATCAGCAAGGGCGTGGCCATCATCGGGAACGCCAAAGGTCCGAACTTTAAAATGTGGCGCCTGGAGTTCGGCCGGGGGCTGAATCCCACCTCCTGGAGCCAGATCGGCGGCGACCGCTACGACGCCGTGGACCACGGCCCGCTGGAGTTCTGGGACGTGAGCGGATTGGAAGACGGCCTGTACACCCTGCAGTTGCGCGTGGTGCGGCAGGACGGCAGTGTGCAGGACGCGCCCATCCAGGTCACCGTGGACAATACGCCGCCCACAGTGGAGCTGACGCATCCGAGCGACGGCGACGTGTACATCAAGGAAGATGATGAGTGGGTCAGCATCCAGGCCGATGCCGTGGATAATGTCTTCATGGATCGGGTGGAGTTCTTCCTGGACGACGAGCTGGTGGGGACCAGCACGGTGTCACCATACAATTTCAAGTGGACCATTGCCATGTCCGATACCATTCCCATTCCCGGGCTGGTGATCACCCATGTGGAGCCGATCACTGACCCGGTGACAGGGGCGGTCATCGGCGAGCAGGTGATCACCGACACCGAGGTCATCCAAGAGGAACTGCCCGGCATCGGGGTGCGCTACACCCAGTGGTTCTCCAATGGACGCGGCATCATCTCCGACACACTGGGCTACACCGAGACGCACGTCATCCATGTGGTGGCCTATGACGGCGCCGGCAACAAGGCGGAGAGCGAGAAGGTCCGCATCTATGTGATGCATAAGCCGAAAAAGGACGAGAAGCCGAAGACCAGCATGATGATCTGGCCGGAGGTGGCATACTTACGGGAAGACCGGCCGGCGTGGACACAGCTTCGACGTCTGCCCCCGACGTGAGAACCGCTTCCCTGTCACGCCGGCCCTAGTGTGGCGGTACCAGGAGGCTGGTAACATGCAGGAGGAGATGCGTACTGCGGGCGAGAGTCGTCCCCACGCGGGGATGGGCGAGGAGCCGGCGTCAGTCACCGAGGCGCGTGCCCGGCTGGAGAAGCTTCGCCAGGAGCGGCATGACCTGCTGGCGGAAATCGGCGAGGAGGCAGTCGCCCTGTACGCCAGCGGGGAGATCACCCTGCCAGGGCTGGGCATGAAGCTCGTCCAGCTCAGCGAGCTTCAGGAGCGCATCGAGCTGGAGGAGACGCGCGTGGCCGCGGCGGTGGAAGCCAGCCGGCCGAAGGCCGTGTCCCCCGCGCCGGTGGGGGCATGTCCGGCCTGCGGCGCGGCGCTCTTCGCCGGCGACCGATTCTGCCCCCAATGCGGCCGGCGCGTCAGCGATTAATGCGATGAGGAGCGTATGACAGAGGAGAGGGTATATCATATCCTGGTGACCAATGACGACGGCGTGCAGGCGCCCGGCCTGCTGGCCCTGAAGAAGGCGCTGGAAGGGCTGGGGAAAGTCACTGTCTTCGCCCCGGACCATAACTGGTCGGTCGCCGGCCACAACAAGACCATGCATAAACCCCTGCGGGTGAACCGCACCCAGCTTGCCGACGGCACGCCGGCGCTGATCACCAATGGCTCACCCTCCGACTGCGTCGGGTTGGCTATCCTCGGCCTGGTACAGCCCAAGCTGGACCTGGTGGTCTCGGGCATCAACCAGGGCCCGAACATGGGGCATGACATCACCTACTCCGGCACGGTGGCGGCGGCCATGGAGGCGGCGGTCTTTGGTATCCCCGCCATCGCGGTCTCGCTCGACACCTTCGAGTCGGGCAGGGATTTCGGGCCGGCGGCGCGCTTCGCGGCGCTTCTGGCGGCGCAGGTGCTCAAAGAGGGACTGCCGCCGGACACGTTGCTCAACGTCAACGTGCCGGCCATCCCCGAGGATCAGATTCGCGGCGTGATGTTCACCCGCCTGGGAAAGCGCATTTACCAGGACGAGCTGATCTGCCGGCAGGACCCCCGCGGCCAGGATTATTACTGGATCGGCGGAGCGCCGCCTTCTGGCATCATCGAGGACGGCACGGATATCGGCGCGGTGGCCAACGGCTACATCTCCGTGACGCCGCTGAACCTGGATATGACCGATTATCGGCTCCTGCGCGCCCTGGAACGCTGGCAGTCCGTGCTTTCTCGGCTGGTGCTGGAGGGCAGGTGACGGCCCGCCGATTTCTATGACAGAAAGGAATGGGCCAATGGACTTCTGGGAAGTGATCGCCGCGCGCCACAGCGTGCGGGAATTTGACCCCCGCCGCGATGTGCCGGCGGAGTTCATCCGGCGCATCCTGGAGGCGGCGGTGGCGGCCCCTTCCGCCGGCAACCGCCAACCCTGGCACTTCTTCGTGGTGCGGGAGGCCCGCACGCGCACCTGCCTGGCCGCCGCGGCCTACGGGCAAATCTTCGTCTCCCAGGCGCCGGTGGTCATCGTGGTGTGCGCGGAGCCGGACCGCTCCGCGGCGCGCTACGGCTATCGGGGCAAGATGCTGTACTGTCTGCAGGACACGGCGGCCGCGACCGAGCATATCCTGCTGGCGGCGACGGCTTTGGGGCTGGGCGCCTGCTGGGTCGGCGCGTTTGATGAAGACGAGGTGAGCCAGTGCCTGGCGCTTTCGCCGTCCCTGCGGCCGGTTGCCCTGGTGCCCATTGGATATCCTGCCCACGGCCGGCCGGCCATGCGCTCGCGCCGGCCGCTGTCCGAGGTGGTCACGTTCATCGAGTAGCTCATGAGCCAGGTTGCTTCCCTTTCTCCGCAGGAAGCGAAGGCGCTGGCAGTGCAGATCGGGTTCGATGCCGCCGGCATCGCCTCTCCCCATTCGCCGGCCCTGCCCGCGTGGGTGCGCTCGGTACTGGTCTGCATGCACGCCGCGCTGGATGATGCGTATGATTACGAGATGTTCATCGAGTACGACGGCCGGCGCAAGTGGCACAAGCCCATTTACACCCTCCTGGAATCGCTGGCCTTCCGCCTGGCTGAGGCCCTGCGGGCACGCGGCCTGCAGGCCATGGCGCTGACGTATGAGGACAGCCTGGCATTGATTGACCTGAAGCGGGCGGCGGTGGAGGCCGGCCTGGGCATATGGGGGAAGAACAATGTGGTGGTGACGCGGCGCTACGGCCCGCGGGTGCGCTTCGGGGCGGTGTTCGTGGATGCGGAGTGGCCGGCGGACGGCAAACTGTTGGATTATTTCTGCTCGAGCTGTACATTGTGCTGGAAGGCCTGCCCGACGAAGGCGCTGGGCCCCTGGGGTTTTGTGCGGGAGCGCTGTATCGCCGAGTTTGCGCCGACGCCGGCGATGGCGGCCCTCCAGGATCAGATGGAGCACCATCCCACCCCGCACACGCGCTGGCAGTGCACTGCCTGCCTGACCGCCTGCCCGATCGGGAGCAAAATCCACACAGCGTTCTGGCGTGAGGTGCAGAGATAGATGTGGGCGAGGATGTAGATGCCCATCCGCCAAGCTGTTGCCGCTATAATCCCATTGCAGGAGGATGACATGACAGCTACCATCAAAATGTACGGTACCACCTGGTGCCCGGACTGCCGGCGCGCCAAACAGGTGTTCGAGGCCGAAGGGATGACCTACGAATGGATCGATATCTCCAAGGATCCCGAGGCTGCCGCCTATGTGGAGAAGGTCAACGGCGGCTTCCGCAGTGTGCCCACCATCGTGTTCCCGGACGGTGACGTCCTGGTAGAGCCATCATCGCCGGCCCTGGCGCAGAAACTGCGCTCCCTGAAAGCGAAGCGGTAAGCGATGACTGCTTCAGCACCGGTGAAGCTCTACGGCACGCCCTGGTGCGGGCACTCTGCCTGGGTGCGCCGCGCGCTGGAGCAGACCGGCATCCCACATCAGTGGATTGATATCTCCCAGGACCCGGAGGCCGCGGCCTGGGTGGAGAGCATCAGCGCCGGCCAACAGCGCGTGCCGGTCCTGCTGTTCCCGGACGGGGACATTCTGGTGGAGCCTTCGCCGGCGGTGCTGAACGCCAAATTGGCCGGCATGGGGGGCGGCGGGAGATAGTATTGGCCCATGGATTGGATGGATGCCTCCGAGTTCGCCGAAATCGTGATGGAGGTGCTGGAGGACCTGCCCGATGAATTCCGCCAGCGGATGGAGAATGTGGAGATCGAAATCCGCGACTGGCCGGGGCGGGAGGAACGGGAGCAGGCCGGCGTGCCGCCTGGCCAGACGTTGTTCGGCCTGTACCAGGGCATCCCACTGACGGAGCGAGGGCACGGGTACAACCTGGTGCTCCCGGACCGCATCATCCTCTTTCGCGGGCCGATCATGCGGGCCGGCCGCACCCGCGCCGGCGTGCGCCGGCAGATCCGCCGCACCCTCCTGCATGAGATTGCCCACCATTTCGGCATCTCGGATGAGCGTCTGCGGGAGCTGGATGCCTATTGAAAGACGAATGCCCCTGGGGATGGTCCCACCAGGGGCATTTCCAGTTTCCTTGGCTGGGGGACAGGGATTCGAACCCCGACAAACAGATCCAGAGTCTGTCGTCCTACCATTAGACGATCCCCCATCAGCGCCTATTATTGTAGCACATTGGTCGGAGAATGGCAAATTTTGCGGGTACTTGCCGCCCACTTGGAGCGCGGCTGCCGCCCGGGTATTTCTGTCAGAACAAATGTTTGCGCGAAAGTTAGGCAGAGGTATATAATAGCCGGCGAACATCTATCGTCAGGAGTGTAGGTATGGCCACATCCGGTGAAAAGAAGCGACTGCTGACCGGCGACCGACCCACCGGGAAACTGCACCTGGGGCATTACGTCGGCTCGCTGGCCAACCGCGTGCGTCTGCAGGAGGAGTACGAGTGCTATTTCATTATCGCGGACCTGCACGCCCTGACCACGCGGCCGGACAAGGAAGCCATCGCGGAGATCGGCGACAACGTGCGGGAGATGGTGCTGGACTACCTGGCCTGCGGCATTGACCCGGCCAAATCCTCCATCTATCTCCAGTCCGCCGTGCACGCCGTCTATGAGATGAACCTCTTCTTCGAGATGCTGGTCACCGTGAACCGCTTACAGCGCATCCCCAGCATCAAGGAGATGGCGCGCGCCGCCAACATGGATGAGGAAGCGATCCCCTTCGGCCTGCTGGGCTATCCCGTGCTCCAGGCGGCGGATATCCTCATGCCCCGCGCTCATCTGGTGCCGGTGGGCAAGGACAACGTGGCCCATGTGGAGCTGACGCGCGAGATCGCCCGGCGCTTCAACTATCTCTATGGCGAGCTGTTCCCCATCCCGGAGGCTTTGGTCAGCGAAGTGCCGGTGCTGGTGGGGACCGACGGCCAGGCCAAGATGTCCAAATCCCTGGGCAACGCCATTTTCCTCTCCGATGACCCCAAGACGGTGCGCCAGAAGGTCTTCAGCATGTACACCGACCCGAAGCGCATCCGCGCCGATATCCCCGGCACCGTGGAGGGCAATCCGGTCTTCATCTATCATGACATTTTCAACCCGGACAAGGAAGAGGTCGAAGACCTGAAGGCGCGCTACCGCGCCGGCCGGGTCGGGGATGTCGAGGTCAAGGAGAAACTGGCCATCGCGCTGAACAACTTCCTGGACCCGATCCGCGAGCGCCGCGCCTATTACGCCGGCCAGAAAGGCCTGGTGGAACGCATCATCTACGAGGGCACGGAGCGCGTCAGCGAGATTGCCAATGAGACCCTGCGCGAGATGAAGAAGCTGATGGGCTTCCATGCCCTGCATAACCGCATCCGCCGCAAGGCCATGGAAGCGCTGAAGGCGGAACAGGAAGCCGCCGGCTAATATCCCTGCCACCAATCTTTGCGCGAGCGCGGGTCCAGAAAGCGGCCGGCATCGCGTATAGCGACCCCGAAATCCGCACCCGGACTGGTCCCGATGAGCTGGCCGGCGCGCAGGGCCGGCAGTTCCTCGCGGCCGGCGGCGTCCAGCCGGCGGTAGGATGCTATCAGATGCGGATGGACGCAGATGTCCTCCAGGTGCAGGGTGTATCCCCGCACCACATTGTCCTCGCGCGTGTACTTCAGCGTGATGCGGCGTTCCTCCGCGTACAGTACCAGCACCTCAAACCCATTTCCCAGCGTGTAGCCCGAGTCGGGCACGTACAGCGGCTCGCCGGCGGGTGCCGCCATCCGCACCAGGGTGACCGGCGGGTCGGTGATGGGCCCGCCGCGCTGGTCGCGCGCCCATTCCCAATCGTACACCTGGAAAGCGGCGGTGAAGCGGGGCGGCCGACGCGGTGCCAACAGGCCGGCCAACTGCGGCGCGCCGGCGTCCGCCTCACCAGGGATGTCCACCAGGCCGAGATAGGCCGAGACGGGGCGGTAGCCCCGCAGGGCCAGGTTCAGATCGGGATGGCTGGCCGCCGGCCGGTCGGTGGGGGTTCCTTCGATGGGCAGGGAGGAATAGGTCTGTGGCGGGAAGGGGCCGCAGGCCGGGCCGCCGGCGAGAACGGCCGGCAGGAAGACGCGCCGTGGGGCGCCGGCGGAGGCCGGCATCATGCGCGTGCCGATGACTGCCAGGGCCAGGAGCACTATAGGGACAGCGCGCCAGAGGGGGCTTATGCCGGCGCGGCCCATGGGAATGTCCTTGCCACTTGCTGAAAGGTGAACGGCCCGCCGTGGCTGGGGTAGATGAGGCGGGGACGTTCCGCCAGCACGCGCCGCAGGCTCTCCCTCCAGGCCGCCTCATCGTGGATAAAGAGGGGCCGGCCGGGGAGTTGCGGGATAGGCAGGCCGCCGATGAGATCGCCGACGATGGCCTCCCCCGTCTCCAGCAGGATGGACAGCGAGCCGGGGGTATGGCCGGGGGTGGGGATGACGCGGCCGGGGATGCCGTACGGGCGCAGGTCCAACTCGCCGGCGATGTACCAGTGGGGCTGGGCCGGCTCGTGGTTCTCTATATCCACATTCACGACCCGGCGCAGTAGGAGGAAGAGCCGGCCGAGCCAGTTGCCGGCGCGGTACGAGGGCGTCTCGCTCTTCCGCACTAGCGCGCCGTCGCGCAGGCCCACCGCCAGGATGGCATTGCTCATGCGCAGCAGTGCCGCGGCGTTGCCGGCGTGATCGTAATGCCCATGGGTCAGCAGGATGAGGTCCAGCTCCGCCGGCTCGACCCCTGCTTTGAGCAGTGCCTGGACGATGGCCTTGGCGCCGTCCGGCGTGCCGGTGTCCACCAGGATGGGCCGCTTCCCCCGAAGCAGGAAGGCATGAACGATGCCGAGTTGTATGGGCACGATATATGGGGATGGGCTGGTCGCGGACATGGGCCATTCCTCCGTCAGATGCGGTGCGTCTGGGTGCTGAGGGCGAGCTCCACCAGCACGATGAGGGCGATCAGGGCGTTGCGCCAGTCCCGCTGGCCGAGATAGTCCAACAGGGCCAACAGGACGCGCAGAGCTGGCAGAAGGGCGAAGAGCAGGATGCCGGCGCTCATGCACAGCAGGAAAGGCGATGCCGCCAGCAGGGCGGGATCGCTCCAGGAAACGGCCGGCGGACCGGGCAGGGCCGGGTTGCCGTAGGCGATCCATTCCCCGCAGAAGCCGGCCAGCATCAGCGCCAGGCCGGCCGTCGAGATCACCTGCGCCATGCGGCGCTCTCTCTCGTGGATATCGGGCCGGCGGGATGGGGGCAGTGTCGGGTTCACAGCAATCCGAGACCTCGCAGAAGCATCTGCACGCCCATGATGACCAGCAGGGCGATGAGGGCGGCGCGCACCCAGCCGACGCGCAGGCGGGTCAACAGCCAGACGCCGGCGGTGGCGCCGGCGAACACCCCCAGGGCGATGGGAATGGCGAGCACGGGATAGATGTCCCCGCGCAGGTAGTATACCAGCGCGCTGACGGCGGCGGTGATGCCGACCATGAAGTTGCTGGTGGCCGTGGCTACGCCCAGGGGCACCTCCATCACGCTGTACATGACCGGCACCTTGATGATGCCGCCGCCGACGCCCAGCAGGCCGGAGAGCATGCCGGCCAGGGCGCCGGCGGACAGGCCGATGCCCCAGCGGCGCGGGCGGTAGTCGTGGGTGAAGAGCGCCTCCGGCGGCGCGCTGATCGGCCGGCGGCGCGCCCGATAGGCCGTGTACCCGGCATTGAAAAACGCCACCACGGCGAAAAGGATGCCGAGGGCCTGCGAGCTCAGCAGGCCGGCGACCAGACTGCCGGCCAGGGCGCCGGCGGTCGTAGCGATTTCCAGGCGGAGCGCCAGCTCCACATTCGCGCCGCGGCCGCGCGGGGCGAATGCCACGGTGCCGGCGGAGGTGGCCAGCACCCCGACGATACTGCAGGCCACCGCTGTGCGCATGGGCAGGTCGAACAGGAGATGGAGGGCCGGCACCAGGAACACTCCGCCGCCCAGGCCCAACACCGCGCCCAGTACGCCGGCCGCCACCCCTGTCAGGAACAATGCCAGGAAGATCATCGCATGGGTATCCCCTTGGACAATGCCGGCGGCATCAGCCCAGCGCCAGGAAGCGGTACCAATCTGCCAGGTCGATCTTCAGGTCCTCATAGCGTGCCCGCAGGCTGGCATACAATTGGGCATTCTCGATGGCCAGGGCAACCAGGCCGGCCACCGAGCGCAGGAAGTTGATGGCCACCGGCCCGAAATGGCGCGGGCGGGCGGAATAGGCGCGCAGTACCCCCAGCGGCCTATCCTTGATGATTAACGGCACCACCAGGACGGAGCGGATGCCCTCGCGTGCGGCCTCGGCCGGATATTCGAAACCAGGCTCGTGCTCGACGTCGTAAAGGGTCACCGCCTCGCCGGCCAGCGCGCGCTGATCCACCGGGCTTTTGTCCACGTGCACCTCCCCCTTGGCCAGATAGGCTTCGCTCAAGCCGTAGGCCGCCACCAGCCGCAGGAGCCGGCCCCGGGGGTCCAGCAGGCGGATGGAGCCGGCCTTCAGGTGCAGTTGGGAGACGGTCACCTCCAGCACCCGCTGGAGCATGTCCGACAGCTCCAGGGTGGAGTTGAGCGCCTCGGCGATGCGCAGAAGACCCTGGTGCAGGCGCACCTTTTCCAGCGCCAGCGCGCCCAGGTCCGCGGCGGTAGAGAGGAGCAGGATATCGTCCGGCTGGATGCGCGCTATATCGTTG
This sequence comes from Anaerolineae bacterium, assembly GCA_014360855.1. NCBI lineage: Bacteria > Bacillati > Chloroflexota > Anaerolineae > Anaerolineae bacterium. The sequence goes on along the minus strand of JACIWP010000021.1, from coordinate 3,324 downwards.
ACATAGACCCGCAGGACGCCGATGACGCGCTCCCGCACAGTGAGGGGGACAGAGATCATGCCGCGCAGGCCCTCGACGGCGGCGGCCTCGGGGTACTGGAAGCCGGGGGTGCAGGTGACGTCGGCGCAGGTGACGATCTCGCCGGCCATCACCTGCTGGTCCACCGCGCTCTTGGAGAGCTGGACCGGCCCTTTGTCGAGGTAGCGCTCGCTGAGGCCCATGGCCCCCGCCGGCCACAGCTCATCGCCGTCCGGGCTGAGCAGGCGCAGGATCACCCCCTGGGCCCCCATGGTCGCCATGACTTTCTCCAGCAGGAGCTGGATGACGTCGCTTTCCTGGAGCGAACCGCTCAGGGCGTGGGCGATGTCGCGCAGGGTTTCCAGGTAGGAAGCGGTTGGAGAGGAGGCTGTCCCCATAGTCGTATCCTCGCAGTGGCGAAACAAAAACCGCCGGCTGGCTACGAGTATAGCACAGCCGGCGGTTCATTTCAAGCGCTGTGGTGGGTGTAGTGTTGTGCCGGCGTGTCAACCCGCCTCTTTCCCCACCTGCTCGCGCAGTTCCTCTCCCAGGGCGAAGCCGCGCGCCAGGGCGGCGGCGTTGCGCTCGCGCCCGCGCGCCGGCAGAGCGTCGTGCAGGCCGGCCAGGTCGATGACGCCGGTCAGCGCCGCCACCGCGCCCAGTATCACCATGTTGGCGATCTGCGGCGCTCCCAGCTCCTGGGCGATCTGAAAGGCCGGCACCGGGAACTGGCGCGCCGGCACGTCAGCGGCCGGCCGAACGGTGCCAGGGTCGTACAGGATGATGCCCTCCGCCGGCACCTGTCCCCACACGCGGTCATATCCCTCCTGTGAGAGGGCGGCCAGGAGATCGGGCACCAGCACGCGCGGGTAGACGATAGGTTCGTCGGAGATGATGACCTCGGCGCGGGTGAAGGTGCCGCGCACTTCCGGGCCGTAGGAGGAAGCGCTGGCGGCCTGTTTGCCGCGCGCCGCGCAGGCCCGTCCCAGCAGGATGCTGAGGAAGCGCATGCCCTGGCCTCCCTGGCCGGCGAAGACGATGTTCCAGGTGCTCATGGCCAGCACTCCTCGCCGCGCCATTCACCGATAAGGATTTTGCCGGCGCGTTCCTCTGGGGAAAGGGCGGCGGCTTTCTCCCGCTCGATGCACTGCCGGCGGAGCCATTCCAGCATACGCCAGGGGATGCTCTGGGGGGCTTCCCCGGCGGGAAAGAGCGGTTCGTTGATGCGCCCGAAGTGGGTCGGGCAGATGGAAAGCACTTCCACAAAGGCGAAGCCCGGCTCCCGCAGGGCATGCTCGATGCCGCGGGCGAGCTGGCGCGGCAGGGAGACCGGCCAGCGGGCGGCGAAGGGGGCGCCGGCGCCCAGCACCAACCGCACCAGGTCAAAGGGTGGGTCGGGGTTGCCGGCCGGCGTGGTGGCGGTGCGGGCCTCGCGGGGGGTGGTGGCGGAGACCTGGCCGCCGGTCATGCCGAAGAGCCAGTTGTTGAGGCAGAAGACCTTGATGGGGGTTTGCCGGCGGGCGGCATGGATGAGATGGTTGCCGCCGATGGTGGCCAGGTCCCCATCGCCGCTGATGACGACTATGTTCAGGTCGGGGCGTGCCCGCTGGACGCCGGCGGCGAAGGCCATGGCCCGGCCGTGGGTGACGTGCAGGGTATCGGCCAGGAAATGGGGCGAGGGCACCCAGGCGCCGCAGCCGATGCCCGAGACGAAGACCGTGCGGTCGAAGTCCAGCGGCAGGGCCGCCGCCGCCCGTAGGAAGGCGTTCATAAAGATGCCGTGGCCGCACCCCGGGCAGAAGGCGGTGGATTGGCGCAGATAGGCCTGGCGCAGGAGCGAGGCAGGTGGGACAGTGGATGAGGCGGCCATAGTTACCAAACCTCCTCCAGCAGGTATGCCAGGATGCGGCGAGGGTCTATGGGTTCGCCGTCCACCTGGGTGAGGGAGGTGACGGGGACGCCGGCGGCGCGGCGCACCTCGCCGGCGAGCTGTCCCAGGTTCATCTCCGGCACGATGATCTCCCGCCGGCCGCCACAGCGAGAAGCGACGACCTCATCGGGGAAGGGCCAGAGGCTTTTCAGCCGCAAGAGGCCGACCGGGCGGCCCTGCCGGCGGGCCTGCTGGACGGCCCAGAGGGCACTGCGCGCCGCTGAGCCGCAGGCCACCAGCACACGCTCGGCATCCTCCAGGGAATACTCCTCCCAATCGTCAATTTCGTCCTGGTGCCGGCGGATTTTGGCGGAGAGCCGGCGCATCAGCCTGTCCTGGACGGCGGCGTCGGTGGTGCGGCGGTAGCCGCGGCCGTCGTGGGTGGAGCCGGTGACCAGGAGGTAGGCGCCCTCGCCGAAGGCCGGCATGGGCGGGACGCCGTCCGGTTCGGGGGTGTCGAAGGGCATCTCCTGGGGCCAGCGCAGGCGCTCGAAGGTGCGCACGGCCGGCGGGATGGTCACCGTCTCGTGCAGATGGCCGACGATTTCATCGGCCAGGAGGAAGACCGGCACGCGGAAGCGCTCCGCCAGGTTAAAGGCGCGGATGGTCAGCTCGTACATTTCCTGGACGGACCAGGGGGCCAGGGCGATGAGGTCCACGCCGCCGTGGGTGCCCCAGCGCGCCTGCATGATGTCTCCTTGGGCCGGCCGGCTGGCCTGGCCGGTGCTGGGGCCGGCGCGCTGGACGTCCACGATGACGCAGGGTGTCTCGGTCATGATGGCGTAGCCGATGTTCTCCAGCATGAGGCTGATGCCCGGGCCGGAGGTGGCGGTCATGGCCTTGAGGCCGCCCCACGCCGCGCCGATGACGGCGGCGATGCTTCCCAGCTCGTCCTCCATTTGCATGAAGTTGCCCCCGAGTTCCGGCAGGCGCTGGGCCATGTGCACCATGATTTCGCTGGAGGGGGTGATGGGGTAGCCGGCGTAGAAGCGACAGCCGGCGGCCAGGGCGCCTTCGGCACAGGCCTCGTTGCCCGACATGAAGTAGGTGCCGGGGGGCAAGAGGGCCGGCGATTCCTGCCAGCCGCCCATGGGGTTGGGACGGGGCAGGGGGCCGGCGCGCGGCGGTGGGGGCGTGGGGACGGCGCCGGCAGGGATCACGTCAATGGCCAGCTCAGGACAGAGCCGGTCGCACTGATGACAACCGATGCACTGCTCGGGAAAGGCCGCCTGCATGGGCACGATGCCCTGCGGCGTGGGGTGGTCGGCCGGCCGGAAGACGCCGGCGGGGCAGGCCTGCGCGCATAAGGCGCAGGCCTGCCCCTTGCACAGCGATTCATCCAGGGTGACGCGGTGGGGTTTGGGCATGGGTGCTCC
>JACIWP010000020.1 GCA_014360855.1 Anaerolineae bacterium | reverse complement strand
CTATTCCATGCTGGGATGGCTCTGGTTCCGCATTGGGCGGGCGGTCCTGCCCTTTCTCAACCCCACCCAGGTGCTCTCGCTCTTCTCCACCCTGTGGGCACTGGCCTCCCTGGCCGTGCTCTATATGGTCCTTTTGGAGATCACAGACCTGTGGCCGCTGGCCTGGCTGACCGCCGGCTTCTACGCCGTCACCTACTTTTTCTGGTACTATGCCGTCACCACCGAACAGTACGCCTCGGCGGTCTTCCAGACCCTGCTCTTTGTGCTGTGGGCCTTCCGCTGGCAGAGGTCGCGCGCCGACCGCTATCTGCTCTACAGCGCCCTGAACGCCGGCTTTGCGCTCAGCAACCTCATCACCGTGCTCTTCATCGTCCCCGGGCTACTGCTGTTTTACCTGGGCCAGGAGCCCGGGCTACTGCGCCGCCGGCGTCTGCTGGCCCAGGCCGCCGTCTTGACCATCCTGCCGCTAACCAGCTACCTCTTCGTGTACTGGGCCGGCCGCGCCCACCCCGATTGGAGCGGCATCGCCTGGCGCGGCGGGAGATGGTTCTGGGAGTTCCTCAGCACCCAGCAGGGCCGTTCGGAACTGACCTGGAGCTTCGGCGGCGCGCCGCAGGACTATCCCTGGCTGTTTTTGGCTGAGCTGACGCCGGGCGTCGGCTTGGCAGGCTTGGTCGGCATCCTGCTCCTGGGGAAGCCGCGCGCCCGGCTGATATACCCCACCCTCGTCATCTACCTGCTGTTCAGCTACATTGACCGTTTCGGCAACTGGTATCAGGTCGTCATGCCGGTATATCCGCTGGTCCTGTTGGGGTTCGCCGGCCTGCTGGATGCCCTCCTGCGGCGCTTCCCTCCCGCGAAGAGGGCGCCGGCCCTTTGGCTGACATCCGCCGGCTTGATCGCGCTCATTGCCCTGCGCCTGGCCGCCAATTACCCGCACGTGGACCAGAGCCGGCGGCCGGACGATGACGCCATCCCGCTGGCACGCGCGCTGCTGGCGGACGCGCCGGCGCGCGGGGCGCTCATCTACGGCACGACAGAAGAGATGGCCGCTGTACAGTACCTGACCACCGTGTGGGGGGAGCGGCCGGATGTGACACCAGCCAATACCTGCCAGGCGCGGCAGTGGCTGGCCGGCGGCGACCCCCGCCCGCTGTACGTGACGGTGGGAGCGGTGGCCCTGTTCCAGCAGGAGATCGGCCAGCCGGCCGCCTGGTGGTCCGCCGGCGCGCATCTGGTGGAGGCACTGCGCCAGCCCCGCTGGGAGCTGACACAACCGCCCGTCGTCCCCGCCGGTTGTTTCCCGGTGCCGGGACTGGAGCTGATAGGGCTGGACATCCTGCCGGCGGAGGAGGACACTTTCCACACCGCGCTGTACTGGCGGGCGCACCAGCCCCTGGCGGACATGACCGTATCCGTGCGGCCTCTGCAGGCCGGCGGTTACCTTTGGCTGGAGGGCACGTTGGCGGCGCAGGATCACCCGCCGGCATGGAACGCCTATCCCTTCTCGCGCTGGCGCGCGGGCGAAGTGGTGCGGGATGATTACGTCATCCGCCTGCCGGCGGGGGCACAGGTGGACGGACTGGAGGTACTGCTCTATCAACCGGGCGGCGCGGGGGAACTGGGCAAATGCCGGCTGAATCTGCCGCGCCAGGCTAGCGCAGGCTCGCGATAAGCTGTTCCGCCGCTGTCTGCGCCGACTGGAGCGCCTCCGCCGGCGGCTGACCCTCCCAGATGGCCTCGAGGGCGTCGCGGACGGCGGGGAGGACTGCCGGCCAGTAGGGGGTGGCCGGCAGAGGTTGGCCCAGCTCCGCCTGCCGGGCATAGTGCGCCACGATCCACAGCCCTTCCTGGCCGGCGCGCTGGACGGCCAAGCGGTTGGCCGGCACGACGCTGTGGCCCCGCGCCAGGCGCAGGGCGTTCTCCGCATTGGTCAGATAGGCGATGAGACGGGCCGCTTCCGCCGGCCGCTGGCACTGCGAGGTGATCATCAGCCCGTCCGCCGCCACCAGGGGGCGCGCCGGCATGCCGCTGGCGCTGACCACCGGCATGATCTGCAGGCCGTAGCGGATGCCGGCCGCGTCCAGCTCCGCCAGGTACCAGATGCCGTTGATGGTAATGGCGGCCTGGCCGGCCTTGAAGAGTGCGTCCGCTTTCGTGAGGTCAATATCCGCCGGCATGATTTCCCGCAGGGAGGCGATGAATTCCGCCGCGGCTACGGCCGGCGGCGTGTTCAACCCCACACTGCCGTCCTCGCGCGCGTACCAGGCGCCGGCGCCGTAAAACCAAGCCGCGGCGAAAAAGACATCGTTGCGCGCCGGATACACCAGGTACCAGATTCCCGGGTGGGCGGCCTGGTACTGCCGCGCCTTCGCCACCAGCTCTGCGGTGTCGGCGGACAGCTCCGCCTCGGAAATCAGGTCCATGTTGTAGATAAAGGTCTGGGTATGGAGGTTCAGGGGCAGGCCCCAGAGATGCCCCTGATAGCGCAGGGCTTCCAGGCCGGCCGGCAGATAGGTCTCCTCCAGCATGGCCGGGTCGAACAAGGGCTCCGCCGGCTGGAGCCAGCCGGTCTCCACCGCCAGCGACAGGTAATCGCCGGGCATGGCGACCACATCGGGGAGCCGGCCGGCCGCCCGCGCCTCGTTCAGCGCCTCATGCAGGCTGGCCTGATAGGTCATCTCCACGCGGATGCCGGCCGTCTGCTCGAACTCGTCGAGCAGTTGGCGCACCGAGGCCGCGAAGCGCTCTGGCCAGCGGTGCCACAGGGTCAGGGTAACGGGGCCGGCGGGCGTCGGCGTCGCCAGCGCCTGGGATTGGGGCACGGCGGCCGGCGAAGGGGTTGGCGCGGCGGATGGCGGCGCGCCGGCACAGCCGGTCAGCAGGCCGATGATGACGCCCAAGGTGATGATGCCGACAAGTGCGTGCCTGTGCATAGAAAGGTTCCTCTGCCGCTGGATGCGCGCTCCCGACTTGACGTAATGCGATTATAGCACATCTCGGCCGGCGCGCCAACTGCGGAACACGCCCGCCGGCCTTCACCGCCCAGCGCCGGCATCGTCCCGCCGCTCAGGCGCCGAGCTGGAAGGCAGGGCCGAGAAGTCCAGCGACAGCTCTTCCTCTCTCGGCAGGCGCAGGGGCAGTTCGACCACGAAGATCGCACCCTGGCCCGGCTCCCCCTCCACCCAGATGCGGCCGTGATGGCGTTCCACAATATGCTTGCAGATGGTCAGGCCCAGGCCGGTGCCGCGGTACGGCCGGGTGGGGCCGCCCTCAACCTGGTAGAAGCGGTCGAAGATGCGCTCCCGCTCTTCCAGGGGGATGCCGATGCCAGTGTCTTTAAAGTAGAGGCGCACGCCGTCGGCGGTGGTCTCGCCGGCGACGGTGATGGCCCCGCCGGCGGGGGTGAACTTGATGGCATTATCAATCAGGTTGCTGAAGACCTGTTCCATGCGGACAGGGTCGGCCTCGATGGCAGGGAAATCGGCCGGCAGTTCGTTGACCAGCGTCAGCCCGCCCTGCTCCGCCAGCGGCCGCAGTTTTTCCATCACCTCGGCCACCAGGCTGGAAACTGCCATCATCTCCGGCTGGAGCTTGATCTGCCCCGACTCCAGCCGCGAGAATTCCAGCAAATCGTTGATCAGGCGCTGGAGCTGAGCGGTCTGGTCCTTCACCGTGCTCAGGAAGTCGCGCTGAACCTCGTTGATGGGCCCCGTCTTCCCCATCAGGATGATGTCCACGAAGCCCTTGATGGAATGGAGCGGGGTCTTCAGCTCATGGGAGATGACCGACAGGAAATTGGACTTCATGCGCTCCAGCTCTTTCTGGCCGGTGATGTCCCGCAGTACGGTGACGATGCCCCTGATATCCCCGTCGGTGGAGCGCAGGACCGAGGCCAGGCCCTGATAGACCGGCTGGCGGTCGCGCGTGGGCGGCAGGGGAATTTCCCGCACCGCCATCTGCGCCGGCGCCTTGCGCGTCTCCTCCAGCAGTTCCAGCAGGGCCTCGTTGCGCACGTAGGCGCGCAGGGGTTGGCCCATGATGGGTGGGCTGGTCAGCCCAAAGATGCGCATGGCGCTGGGGTTGATGAGCACGAGCCGGAGCTGTGCGTCGGTGACGATGACGCCGTCGCCGATGCCCCGCACGATGGCTTCCAGCTCACTGCTCTTCTCCTCGGAGCGCCGCTTTTCCTGCGCCAGGTCGCGGTACAGGCGGGCGTTCTTCAACGCCACCGCGGCCTGGTCAGCGAAGGCGGCTAACAGGTCCAACTGCTCGTCGGTGAAGGGGCGGGGCGAGAGCGCCATCAGTGCGCCCAGCGGCCGGCCCTCCACCATCAGCGGCGCGCCGATCAGCGCCTGGTCGGCAAGCCCGGCGTGCTCACCAAATTGCATATCCCGCACCACATGCGGGTGGGAAACGGGCTGGCCGGCCTGCACGATGGACTGCGCCACCTGTTCCAGCAGGGCCAGCAGAGCCGGCGAAGGGGCTTCCCCGGACGTCGCCGTCCAGGTCAGGAGGGCCGGCCTTTGTCCCTCCTGCTCCACAGCGGCCAGGTAGCAGGGACTGCCGGCCAGCACCTGCGAAGCGTTCTCCACAATCAGGCGCAGTACATCTTCCAGCGCCAGGGCAGAGCTGATGGCCTTAATGCCTTCCTGCAGGGAGCGCAGTTCCACCACGCGGTTGCTCAGCTCTGTGGCGGTGTGCTGGAGCACCGAGGTTTTGCGCTCCAGGTCGAGGTTTTTGGTGCTGAGGAGGTGGTACAGCCGGCGGATGCGCTGTTGGCGCACGCTGAAGGTGTGACCGGCGTAAGCGCTCAGGCCGGCCATGACAAAGAGCAGGGCATAGGTCACCAGGAAATCCGCCTGGCGCACGAAATAGAAACTGCTGGCCGCGGCAAAGGCCGCCGCCACGTACAGCGGCGCGAACAGCACCGCCAGCACAAGCGCCTGGGGCATATAGGGATAGAGCAGTGTCCCCTTCCACAGCGGGAGCAGATACAGCAGGAACAGCCGGCTGGTCGCGCCGCCGTCCTGATAGACCAGCCAGGAGATATAGGCCGTATCCAGGACGGTGCCGGCTAGAATCAGGGCACGCCCCACCTGCGGGATCAGCCAGTTGGCCGCCGGCAGTACGCTGAACATGGTGCCCAGCACAACGTACACCAGCAGGAGCACCAGGGCCGGCGCGCGCAGGGGGCCGCCCGTCACCAGCAGGGCCAATCCCAGCGCGGCGATGATCAGGCGGGTGGCGGCCGCCAACCGCAGTTCCAGGGCAAACAGCTCGGTATGTTCTACGGGTTCGCGATAACCGAATGTCTCTCCTTTCCGTTCCATCATCAGACCTTCTCTCCGCCCTTTAGCGCGCCGGCGTCGGTGTGGCCGGCGCCGGCCGGGCCGGCGTATCGGTCGGTGTAGGCGCCGGCGTCTCCGTGGGCGTGCTGGTCGCGGCCGGGCGCGGCGTGGACGTCGGGCTGGCAGTGCTCGTCGGCGAGGGCGAGGCCGATGGGGTGAAGGTGCTGGTCGCCGTCGGCGAGCGCGCCGCAGTCGGTCGAGTCACGGTCCTGGTAGCTGTCGGGCTGGACGTGCGCGTGCGGGCAGGCATCGGGGTGGGCGTGCGGGTATGGGTCGGGCTGGCGGTAGGTGTGAGGGACGGCGTCTGCTTCACCGCCGGCGGAGACGGCTCTGCCGGCGGCAGTTCGATCAGCGTCCACCATACCCCGCGCGGCGTGCCGGCGTACAGCGCGCCGCTCTCTTCATCGAGCGCCAGCGCCCTCAGCTCCAGATGCTCCAACCCGCTTCCCACGGGCTTCCACGCGTCATCCTCCCCCTGCCGCATCCATACACCCCCGTGCCGTAGGGCCGCAAAACGCATGGATGGGCGCGAGCCGGCGATCAGGACAGCGACAACATCCTCGCCGGCGAAATCCACTGCATCCGCGACCCATCTCCCATTCTCCTGCCGCCAGTGGTACAGGCCGACAGAAGTCGCCGCATACAGGCCGCCTTGGCCGTCGCCGGCCAGAGCGCGGCAGACCGCCCCCTGCCCCAGCGATCCAACGGTCTGCCAGGAGACGCTGTCCGCCGAGGTGATGAGAAGCTCGCCGGCGCGCGTGCCAATGGCCAGCATGCCGGGGGCCGGCCCATCCGCTAGCAGACACATGATATCCGCACTTTGCGGGGGCGGGGACAGTTTGCTCCAATGCTGGCCGGCGTCGTCACTGCGGTACAGCAGAGTGTGGAGCGCGAAATAGAGCGCGCCGCTGGCGCCGGCGCTCAGGAGGCCGGCGCGCGGCGGATACACCGGCGAGGTCGCTGACCGCCACTCCCCTGTTTCTTCCTCCAGCACCCATATCCTCCCATCCACCAGCATGGCCAGCAGACGCCCATCCGCCAACCGGGCCAGTGCGACGGCCGATATCCCATCGGCCAGGGAACGCGGCAGTCCTTCCCCCAGCCGGGACCAGTCCGTATCTCTCAATGGGCCGGCCGGCAAGCTCCACACCCCCTCGCCCTCGAAGCCGACGGCCAGCCAGTTCCCGCCCTGCCGGCCCGGCACCATCACCATCTGCAGTGCCGGCGCCTGGGGCCCGCCGGCCGGCACCCAGCTCCCGGCCGGCGCCGGCATGTACAGCGCGGCCGCCCACACCAGCGGGGCAGTGAAGCTCAGCACTGCCAGCATGATCATATACCGCAGGCGGTAGGGATTTCTCCTCATGACACGACGCCTTCCTGCAAGAGGGCGTTGAGAAACATATAGCTGTCAATCCGGTCCATACGCCCCATCCCCGATCCCTTTCCTCCATGTGGGGGAAGGGGCCAGGGGTAAGGGTTATTGTTCCTTGCCTTCCTGCATATAAGGCAAGCGCCATGATCGCGTGACCATGGCGCCGAGAGTACACCTATCGGAACAGCTTTATCCGCCGGCCCATGCCTGCCGCCTCAGCGCGGGGGCGTGGGAGTGGGCGGCGGTGGCGGCGGCGGCTGGGTGGGTGGCGGCGGCGCCGGCGTGAAAGTGGCGGTTGGCACTGGGGTCGGCGTGGCCGGCCGGGTGGGCGTCGGAGGCACGGTCGGCGTGAAGGTCGGCGTCATGGTCGGGGTTGGCGTGGGCGGCGTGATGCAGTTTTGCGCCTCCGCGGCGCGCTCCTGCGCCACACTGCGGTCCGGCACCTCCACTGCCAACGCCAGCGTGAACATGTCCAGGGCGGACTGGCAGTCGCCGGCGCTCATGAACTGGTTGCCGCGCTGGACATAGGCCGAGTATAGGGTGCGCGCCGCCCATCCGCCGGCATAATCGGGCCGTGCCGAGTACACCTCGCGCACCTTCTGGACAGCCAGATCCCAATTACCTTTGATGTACGCCTGCCGCCCATCCAGGTATAAGGTAGCCAGCCGGCGCTCCTCGGCGGCCTGCTTATCCCGCGGATGGATACCCAGTGCACTGGCAAAGCGCTGGAGCGCCTCTTTGATGGGGTCCAGCGCTTCGCCGGCCCCCTCGATCAAGGCGCGGCCGTCGTTCATATAGGATTGGAACAGATATTCCTGCACCTCATCGGCGTGGAATGTCGGGTCCAGGGTGCGCAGTTGTTCGAAATCGGAAGCGGCGGCCGCCCAGTTTCCCAGCTCGAAGTTGGTCTTCCCCTGTTCGAAGAGGGCAATCAGCCGGCGCTTGCGCTCCACATCCGAGAGCAGGGCATAGGCATCCTTGTAGTTCGGGTCCAGCTCCAAGATGGCCCGCAGTTTTTCCGCCGCCTTATCCCACTGCTCCTCCTTCAATAACGCCTGCGTCTCCTGATAGAGCTGATCCAGGGTCTTGAGCTTCTTCGCCCGCTCCAGCGCCGCCTGGGCCTCGCGGTTGTCCGGTTCCATCTCCAGCAGTTGCTCAAAGATGGCGATGGCTTCGTCGTAATCCGCCACCGCCAGGCGTGCCTGGCCCCGGTTGTAGAGCGCGATGGCCTCGGCCTCGCTGGCGCGCCGGCCCACCAGCGGGGGATTGCCGGCAAAGACCGCGATCAGCGCCGCGATGATCACGATGGCGATGCTGATGATGATCCCCATGGTTCTGCCGGCAAACGGCCGACGGCCGGCCGGCGCGGGGACAGCGGCAGGAACCGGCGACAGCCTTTCCTCTTCCGTCTCATCAGTCGGCTCCGCGCCCATGGCCTGCGCCGTGGCCTCTGCCAGCAGTTCGGCAAGGCCGGCCTCTGGCTCGACCGGCGCCCGCACCGACTGCAGTTGGATGAAGAGGTTGAGGTCTTCCAACAGATCATCAATGCCCTTGCGGGTGGGTTCGATCTCCTTCAGCCGGCGAAAATAGGTGCGCGCCTCCACCCACTCGCGCCGGCGGTAATGGGTCATGCCGCGCTCATACAGCTCGGCCGGGGATAAGGACATCAAGTCGGAGGGGCCGGTTGCGGCTGGGGACTGCGCCTGGCGGTAAAAGGTGCATTCCTCGAACGCATCGGATAAGCAGTAGCGCTGTTGATGGACAGCGCCGACCGTCATCGGGGATGCGCCGTTCCCGCCGGCGTAGCAGACGTTCTCGTCGGTGGGATAGTCGTAATGCTTCTCACGGTTCTCCAATGTCCCCAGATACGGACAGGTCATCCTCGCGCCTTTCCAAAGAGATTATCGCGGGCCGCCGGCCGCCCCTATCTGCGTCTTTCCCATGGCGGTGCCGGCCAGCGCGCGCATCACCAGCGGCACCTGCACCTTATAGCCGGTGACCGAATCGGTGATGGAAATGTCATCCAGATAGGTCCAGGTGTTGAAGTAGTTGTCCACGCGATTGCTGTTGCGGAAGTACAGGGTGATCGTCTGGCCGGCGTATGTCGAGAGATCGATCACGCCCTCCTTCCAGCCCAGGTCCACGACCGGCTTGCCGGCGCCGACCTGATTCGGATCGAAGTTGCCGTCGCGCAGGAGCAGTCGCGTTGTCCCGCCAACAGCGAGCTCCACATCGAACGAATCATAGTAGCGCTGATAGCGCTCGCTCCACACCACGTCGTACGTCATGATACGATACCAGAAATGCAGTTTTGGCGCAACTACATCGGGGGGCGCCGGCACATACACGGTTTGGGAGATGTAGGCAGAGCCGACCGGCAGAGTGGAGGGCTGGTTGTCGTAGCAGGGCCCCAGCTCTGGGTTGCCCAGGATGACCATGTAGCTGGTGCCGCCGCCGTGGGTGCTCAGCGATTCGACCCGCCGGCCCAGCTCACCGCCGTGCGTCCAGGAAGTCAGGTCGCGGGTCTCAAAGCGGCCGTTCGCCACCGGCTCGATATAGACCATGCGATCGCCGTCGCCGGCCGGGTACGCTTCCTCGTTGCCGGCGCGGTCGCGCGCCCGCGAGCGGAAGAAGTACAAGCGGCCGCGCTGGCCGGCGAACAGGCCGGAGGTCTCATCGGTGGCCGTGCGCCAGGTGGTCCAGGTACCCAGCCGGCCCATCCGATACTGGATGTCGTACCCCAGCAGGCCGGAACCAGGGTCGGGGTCACTGCCCGACCACGACACGGTGAAGACGTTTTCCTCCTGATAGATGGCCGTCGGCCCCACCACCGTCGAGCTGGGGGCGCGGGTGTCAATTTTCACCGTCAGGGTGCGGAGCGGCTCGCTGTTGCCGGCCTGATCAATGGAATAAAACTGCACCGTATGGGTGCCCTCGGCCGAGATGCTCAGCGCTGTGCCCGTCTGCCACAGCCCGCCGTTCACCCGATAGACCGTGCTGAGCACCCCGGAGCCGGCATCTGCCGCGCTCAGGGTGATGCTGACGGGGGAACGGTACCAGTCGGCGAACCCAGGCGTGCCGGTGATGGTGTACGTGGTCGTGGGCGGGGTAGCATCGTACCAGAACGCCTGCGGCACATAGGCATAATGGGTGTGGTCGAGGTTGCCGGCATTATCCCTGAGCCAGACGTAGAGGTCATGCTTGCCCTCCGCCGGCACCCGGATGCCGTCAATGCGCGGCGACAGCAAGTTCGGGACCAGCGTGCCGTCCTCCGGGCCGGCCGGGGGCGCGCCCAGTTTGTAATAGGCCGCGCCGATGAGTGAGGTATCCAGAGGATTGTCCCAGGTCACGCTGAAGCTGTTCTCGCTCTGCCAGCCGATCTGTTCGGCGCGCAGATTGATGGGCGCCGGCGGCGCCTCTAGGTCCACCCGCACGAAGCCCGTCTTGGTGGATTCCTCATTGCCGGCCGCATCCACCGCGTAGTACTGGATGGAATGCCGGCCGGAGGTAGTGATGGTAAAGACCCGGCCCTCGGCCCAATCACTGACGCCAACGATCCGATGGAAATAGCGATCCACACCGGAGAGGGCATCCACGGCGGTCAGCCCCACCTGTACCGGCGAGGTGTACCAGCCGTTCAATCCCAGGCTGCCGGTGAGCACATGTGTGGTCGTGGGAGGCGTGGTATCCAGCCAGAGCGCCTGATTGAGCACGTTGCGGGTAAGGTGATTGGCGTTGCCGGCGCCATCGCGCAGCCACAGGTAGACGGTGTGCTTGCCCTCCCCCGGCACCTGGATGCCGGTGAGCTGATTGGTCGCGCCGGCCACATAGGTGCCGTCGGTCGGTGAGGCCGGCTCGGCGTTGAGCTTGTAATAGGCGCCGCCAATGCCCGAAAGGTCCGGGAAGCTGGACCATGTCACCGTAAAGGCGTTGGTCTTTGTCCAGCCTACGGGCTGAGCGGCAAGCCCAAAAGGCGGCAGGGGCGGCGTGACGTCAATGTTCACGCTGATGGCCTGGCTGGCCTCCACGTTGCCGGCATAGTCGCGCGAGTAAAATGCCAATGAATGGGTGCCCTCGCTGAAGACCGTGGCCTTTGTGCCCGAGATCCAACTGCCGGCATCCAGCCGGTAATAGGTCGCCGCCGGCCCGGACGCCAGGTCGGTGGGGGTCAGGGTGACGGTGACGGGTGAGCGGAACCATCCGCCGTCGCCGGCGGTCCCTTCCGTGGAGTACATGGTGAGGGGCGGGAGCAGGTCCACCCGCAGGGTGGCTGTATGGGTGGATTCCCGATTGCCGGCGCGGTCAATCGAATAGTACTCCAGGGTGTGGATGCCGTCCGAGTCCACCACCAGGCCATCGCCGGCCTGCCATATCCCCCCGTCCAGGCGGTACATGGTGGTATCGCGCCCGGACACCGGGTCCGTCACCACGAAGGTGATAGTGATGGGGCTGGTGTACCAGCCGTTGGCCCCCAGTGTGCCGGTGATGGCCAGACCGCTGGTCGGTGCCTCGCGGTCAATCTTGAGCAGGAGATCGTGCGCCGTTTCCTCGTTGCCGGCCTGGTCCACCGAGCGATACGAGACGGTATAGATGTCGCTGGCGGAGATGCTCAGGCTGGTGCCGGTCTGCCAGGGATTGGAGCCGATGCGATATTCGGTGCGCTGGACGCCGGCCAGGTTGTCGGAGGCGCTGAACCCCACGGACACCGCGCTGGTATACCAGCCGTGATTGCCCAGTGTGCCGGTGATGACATAGGTCGTGGCCGGCGGGGTAGCGTCATATTTGAATGCACGCAGGAGGACATTGCGCGTCCCGTGGTCCACATTGCCGGCGCGGTCCTTCAGCCACAAATAGATATGATGCTCCCCCTCCGCCGGCACCAGGATATTGGTGATCGTGTTGGTGGTGGTGACCCAGGTACCGTCGGTGGGGGCGGTCGGCTCGGCGTTCAGCTTGTAATAGGCGCCGGCGATCCCTGAAAGGTCGCTGGGGTTGGTCCAGGTAATGCCGAAGTAGGGCGAATTGCTCCAGCCGGCGGGGCTGGGGGTCAGGTTGGCGGGCGCGCCCGGACGGACGGTGTCCAGGTAGAGCGTGGTGGAGGAGCGCTGGGAGGAGAGCGCGTTGCCAGCCGTGTCCTTCAGCCAGACATAGACCGGATGCGCGCCGTCACCCGAGACCGTGATGTTCGAGATGGATTGGATGTCGGCCCCGGCGATCAGCGTGCCGTCCTCCGCATGGCCGGGCGGCGAATCCAGCTTGTAATAGGCGCCGGCGACGCCCGACAGGTCGGCGGGATTGGTCCAGGAAAGGCTGAACTGGTTGATGTTCGTCCAGGTGATAGGGGTTGCCGTCAGGTTGATCGGGGCGGCCGGCGCGGTGCGGTCAATATAGAAAGGCCCCAGGTGCGCCGCGCTGGCGGACCAGTTGCCGGCCAGGTCGCGGGCGCGGATATGCACATAGTGGTTGTCCCCGTCGGGGAGCGCCGGGCTCATGGCCTGCTGTTGGGTGGTGGTCGTGATGGGCGCCGGCAGGGTCTCGGGCGACTGGTCCCAGGCCACCGCGTAGCCGGCGATGCCGCTGGTGGGGTCGCTTGCCCCCGACCAGTTGACCTGGACGTAGTTATCCTGCGACCAGGCCGCCACGGTATGGGTGGTGCTGGTAATTGCATTGGGAGCGCTGGGCAGGTCTTGGTCCAGGTACAGCGTCGCGGATGCTCGCGCGTTGTGGTCAACGTTGCCGGCGCTGTCCTTGAGCCAGATATAGATCGGGTGCGCGCCGTTCCCGCTGACGATCAGGGAGCTGAGGCTGGAGATGCCGGCGCCTTCCACCAGCGTGCCGTCGCCGGCCGAAGTGGGGGGCGAGTCCAACTTGTAATAGACGCCGGCGATGCCCGAGGTGTCGGCCGGGTTGGTCCAGGTCAGCGTGAAGCTGTTGGTGGGGCTCCAGCCGGCGGGGGAAACCGCCAGGCCGGTGGGCGCGGCCGGCGCCTGGCTGTCCACCTTCACCAGAAAGACCGGGCTGGTATCGGGGTCACCGTTGAGGTCCAGGATGCGAAACTGGATGAGGTTGTCCGTGCCCGATTGGATGAAGGTCACGCCTGTTACGGTAATGTATTTGGTGGTGTCCGTATCCCCGCTGATGGACAGGCCGGCACTGCTCCATGCGCTCCAGCTCGAACCGCCGTTGGTGGAATAGCGGTACACGGCGGTGGCTTCCTGCAGGCCCAGGCTGTCCGTGACGGTGACACTGCAGGCCGGCGAGGTGGTGGTGGCCCAGCCGGACGGCTGAAAATCGCCCCAGGTGCTGGTGGCGTCGGACAGAGGAACCTGAGGAAGCGTTCGTTCTGGGGGCTGGGCCTGGACCCGAGAGGGGCCGGCCCAGATGAAGAGCGCGGCCAGCAGGGCCAGAAAGATAGTGATACCCAGTGCACTGGCGAGCAGTCCACTTGCATGATGAAAGCGCTTCATGGTTCTTTCCGCCTCGCTTGGATGGCTGGCGGCTGGGCATCAAGGCTTCTCGAAGCGGTAGCCCACGCCGCGCACGGTGATCAGACGTCGGGGGTGCCGGCGGTCCTCCTCGATCTTGGCGCGCAGGCGCCCGATATAGACCGCGATCTGATTGGCATCGCCCGGATAATCGTACCCCCAGACGTAATTGAGCAGTTTATCGTGGCTGACGGTGCGGCCGGCATTGCTCATCAGGGCATGCAAGAGCTTGAACTCGATAGGGGTCAGTACCACCGTCTCGCCGTTGGGCAAGGTGGCGGTATGATTGACCGAATCCAGCGCGATCCCGCCCACCTCCAGGTTCTCCAGCGCCGGCTGGGAGAAGGCGGCCGCCCGCCGCAGGAGGGCCTTGATGCGCGCCAGCAGTTCGCTGGGCTCGAACGGCTTGGCCAGATAATCATCGGCCCCCAGCTCCAGTCCCAGAACGCGGTCGCTGGTCTCCCCCTTGGCCGAGAGGATGATGATGGGGACGTTGCGGGACTGGCGCACCCGCCGGCAGACCTCCAGACCGTCAATATGGGGCATCATCACATCCAGCACCAGGAGGTCTGGTTCTTCCTCATCGATGAGGCGCAGTGCCTGCCGGCCATCCTCTGCCGTCAGCACCTGGTATCCCTCTTCCCGCAGGAGGAAGGCGGTCATCTTCAGGCTGGGCGGGTCATCATCCACGATCAGGATGCGGGCGCTCATTTTCCCAACCCCCTGTGTGTGTTTCTACTGTACCATGAACATACATATTATACCCCACCACTCCCCCCATTCCAAACGGCTCCTTTCGGACCGCCGGCGTTGGATGATCATCCCGTACCCAGGATGCATCCCATGGCTCCGGCGCAGGACAACACAGGCGGCGGGAGCGGGGCATATTCGCGATCCTCTTGTATGCCTAGCGCACAGGTGTGGCGGTCGGCTCCGAGGCCGGCACCAGCGTCGACACGAACGTGGGCCCTGGCTCCGCGGTCTGCGCCGGCGTTGGGGTGGGCGGAGGCTCGGTCGCCGTCGGTGTCGGCGCCGGCGGAGAAGTGGGCGGCGGAGGCGGTGGCGGCGTCGGCGTGGGCGGAGGCGGCGGAGTTGGTGTCCAGGTCGCCGTCGGCAGGATCACCGGGGTAGGTGTCGGGGCCGGCGTGGTGGGCGCCGGCGTTACCGCCGCCGGCGAGGGAGTGGGCGAAGGCGTGGGGACGACTGGCACGGCCGTGCCCCGCGCCGGCGTCCTGGTCGCTCTGGGAGTGGGTGAGGGGGCCGGCGGCGGAGTGGGCGATTCGGAGGCCGGCGGTGTCGGCGACGGCAGGGTCGGCGCCGGTGTGGGAGTGAGCGTGGGAGTGCTCACCAGGCCGGCAAGCTGGGTGGAAGCCGGCCCAGGCGCGAAAGCGGGATACGTTCGCCAGCGGAGGCCGTACTGCCATATGCCGGCCATCAGGAGCACCAGAACCACCATCGCCCCGACTGTCCAGAAGGCCCAGCGTCGGGCAACCGGGAACGACCATGCCGGCCCGCCCCGCTTCGCCGGCGGTTCCGCGGCGCGCGCCAGGACCTCCGCCCGTATGCGCCGGCGCGCCTCCGGGCGGGGGGGTGGGACCTGCCGAAGGGCGCGCAGTGCCAGCACCACCTGCAGGGAGGCGCGCAGGTCCTCTGCCGCCGCCGGCGGGTAGCCGGCCAGGCATTCCTCTATGGACTCGCCAGCATCCAGTCTGGCGAGGAGTTCATCCAGAATCTCGTCCCTTCGGTCCTTCATCAGGACTGCTCCTGACCCACCTGGGCCACGCGGAAGGGGGCAATGCCTTCTCCAACTGCCGGCGCAGGGCGGCCAGCGCCCGGTGCTGGAGCGACTTCACCGCCCCTTCCGGTTTTCCCAGGATAAGTCCGACCTCCGCGTTGGAAAGGCCCTCCACAAACTTCAGGATAATGACCTGCTGTTGATCCGGTGTCAGCCGGCGGAGCGCCTGCCGCACCACCGCCTGCAGTTGCTCCTGCTCCACATGTTCCAGCGGGTCATCCGGCACGGCTACCAGCCAATCCTCCATGGACTGCGTGGGCGCCTTGGCGTTGCGGCGGAAATGGTCCACGACCAAATTATGGGCAACCCGGTACAGCCAGGCGCCCAGATGCAGGTTCGGCCCGCGCTGAAGCTTGAGCGTTTCGACCAGACGCAGGAACACCTCGCCGGCCAGGTCTTCCGCCAGGCTCGCCTGACCAGTTCGACGGTATATATAGGCGTAGATGCGCTCATAGTACCGGTCGAAAATGCTCGCTAGAGCTTGCTGGTCGCCGCACTGCGCCTGCTCCAGCAAGCGGCGTTCCTCGACGCCCTGCACATCATCTTGCATGAACATAGACGAAGGAACGGGCCTTCCGGATATGGTCTATCTGCATTGTATCACACCTGACGGCCGGCCTGCCAGGCGACTTTCGTCCGGCTCCGCGGGGGATGACGCTGGGGTTTCCCGGCTTGGCCGGCCTCCGCCGGCTGTGGTACAATAGCGGCCGCATCATCGCCAGGAGAGTTGGGCTGGATGACATCGGAGCAAGTGCGCCTGGGGCGGGAGTTCTACGCACGTGACACGCTGACGGTGGCCAGGGAGCTGTTGGGCCAGCGCCTGGTGCGCGTCATGGAAGACGGCCAGCGCCTCGCCGGCATCATCGTGGAGACGGAGGCGTACATCGGCGAGGAGGACCAGGCGTGCCATGCCTCCCACGGCCGAACACCCCGCAACGCCGTGATGTACGGGCCGGCCGGCTTCGCCTACATCTACTTCATCTACGGCATGTACTACTGCCTGAACGTGGTCACGGAGCAGGAGGGCTTCCCGGCGGCGGTGCTTATCCGCGCCATCGAACCTACGGAGGGCATCCCCCGCATGCAGGCCCACCGTCAGGGCCGGCCCCTGCATGAGCTGACCAACGGGCCGGGCAAATTATGCCAGGCGCTGGCCATCGATCGCTCCCTGAACGGCTGTGATCTGTGCACCAGCCCCTGGCTCTTCATCGAGCCTGCTCGACAGAATGAGCTTCGGGTGGCGGCCAGCCGGCGCATCGGTGTGCGCGGCGATGCCCTGGCCCGCGAGCGCCCTTGGCGCTTCTTCCTGCCGGATAACCCATTTGTCTCACACCAGGGACGCGCCCCGGGGTAACGCCTACTCCCCCATGAGCTGAATGACCAGCTCCCGCCGGCGCGAGCGGTTGTCGAAATCCACCAGCACGATCTGCTGCCAGGTCCCCAGCGTCAGCCGGCCGTTCTCCACCGGCACCGTCAGGGATGGCCCGAGGAGGGAGGCCCGCACATGGGAGAAGCCATTGCCATCGCCCCAGCGGAGATCGTGATGGTACGGGCGGTCGCTGGGGGCTATCCGCTCGAAGGCTTCCTGCAGGTCGCGCAGCAGGCCGTCCTCATGCTCGATGGTGGTGACGCCGGCGGTGGAGCCGGCCACGAAGACCGTGACAATGCCGTGGTTCAGGCCGGCGCGCCGCACCGCATCCGCCACTTCTGGGGTGATGTCCACGATATCGGCGAAGCCGGCGGTCTGTACGCGAACCCGCTCCGTTCGCACCATGGCTCTGCCGACCTCCTATGCCCGGGTGTTTACGGCCTCACTGCGATCTGAAAATTCAAAGGAACCACCTGGATCCAGGTGTTGCCCGGCTTCAAAGGGAAAGGATTACCGTTGGCGTCCAGGAAGCGGATCATGTCCTCGCGCCGGGGCCGGGACCAGGTCAGCTCGTACATCCGGCCGTCGCGGAAGAGCTGCGCGCGCCCCTGCCCCCAGATCTGGATCTCGATGGAGTAATAGGGCTTGGGGCCGGTGCTGTCCTCCACGATATCGGTCTCCACATGATTGACATAGAGCACGACGACATTGCGCGCCGTTAACTGTTGGCCTGTGACCTCATCCACGTGGGGCTCGCCCAGGACATAACGCAGGTAGGCCTCCCGCTGTGGGTCGTAGCGGTATTCGGCCGATGCGATGTTGGGGCGGTAGACGATGTCAATCTCGCGCGCCGGCGTGCCGCCGGCCGGCGGCTGGACCGAAAAGACCCACCCCTCCAGGTTCTGCCGCTGGTTGATGCCCCGCTCGCTCGCCAGCTTCCAGAGGGTGGGCGTGTCGGTGAAGAGGGTATGTTCGAACGCCTTGCCCTCCTGCGGGATGCGCCGGAACCCCGGGTCATTGAACCCCGGATCCGGGGAGAAGACCCGCTCCGCGAAGTCCGACGCCTTGATCTTCAGCTTGACCCCGCCGCTGGCACCCGAGAAAGCGAACAGCGATTTGAACATGGCGGGGATCTCGAGGTCAATCAGGCGCGCACTGCGCACCGACCCCACCTTTTCCGCGTCCTGGCACAGGTAGATGGCGGTGAAGCGGGTCAGGTCGGCCTCGGCCACATGCTCGAAGACCACATCGGCCTTGTCGAGGCCGGCCTGCGGCCGCACGATGGACGGGGCATTGGAGACCTTGATGGCCAGCGGCCGGCGCTCCAGTTTGGTGGGATCGGTCACCACCTCGCCGGTCAGCGGACAAATAGCATTGTCCAGCGCCGGGACAATCAGCTCGACCTGCGGTGTCCCTCCGTTGCCGGCCGCAGGGATGGTGGGCGACGAGGAAGCCGCCGGCGAAGGGACGGGAGTCTCTGTCGGTTGAGAAGTAGGAAGGGGCGTATTGGTCGGGAGAGGGGCATTCGTGCTGACACTTTTCGGCGTTTTGGTGGGAGTGGGGGTAGCCTTCACGCTTGCGCCACAGCCGCCGAGGACCATGCTGGCGATGAGGAGCAGAGCTACGATGATAAGGGGAGCTTGCCAGCCGGCGGATCGTTTTTGCCGTTCGTTCATGCCTGCCATCCCTCCTGGATCACCTCGCGAGACCTTTCGCATATTGAGCACAAACCCTGCCCAGTACCGCGCATTATAGCACAGGACGGCCGGCCTTCCAACTGCGGCCGGCCGCGGAGCGGACCTATCCTTTGACCGCTTCCCCGGCGCGGGCCTTCCACTGCTCGGCAAAGCGCTCCAACTGCGCCAACTGCACCGGCGTGGGTTTAATGAAAGGACGCACCGCTCGCAGACGTTCCCACGCCTGGGCCGGCGTCAGCCCCGTGCTGACCAGATAGGCCGCCGCCATGGTGGCGGCGCGCCCCACGCCGGCGCCGCAGTGCACATAGACCTTGCCCCCCTCGGCGACCGCATCGGTAATAAACCGCACGCCGGCCTCGAGCTGTTCGAATGTGGGAGCGGCGTCATCCTCCACCGGCAGGTGGAGGTAGCGCGGCGGCGCGATGCCGGCGGCCTGGTCGTCGAATTCCACGCGCATATTCACTACTGCGGTGATGCCCCAGCCGGCCATCACCGGCCAGCCCCGCCGGCGGTACTGCCCGCCCACGAACAGCTCCGGGGTGATCTGGCACAGCCGGCGGATATTGGCGCCGCGCACGGCGCGCACCGCATGGTCCAGCGCCCATAACAGCGTCACCCGCAGGCCCTGGGTGCGCAGGCGATAGCGCAGGATGCCCAGACCTTTGGCGATTTTCCCCAGCATTGTTCTCTCCGCGAACAGGATCCTGATGGAGTGCCATTGTACCATCCACCTGTCCGCCGGCCAAATAGCGATCCCTCGGGTGGCTGTCGCCCACGATACTTTTAACCTTCGCTTTACACTGCTCCGCTTGATTCTCATATCAGAAAATGCTAAAATGATATCAAAATGCGGCGCGGTGAAGGGTATATGTATCAGGCAGAGAAGGATACGAACTCCCAGGGGAAGTGCTGGGCATGGCTGATTCCGCTGATGCTGGCCGCCGGCGAATGCGGTCTGCGCGTGCGGCACCGGCGCTCGTCGGTGCAGGATGACAGCCAGCTACGGTCCGAAACACGCCGGCAACTCTCCG